>DASSXA010000139.1:0-4900 GCA_035704315.1 Gaiellaceae bacterium | reverse complement strand
GGTGCCGACGACGACGAAGGGTGTCTCCGCGCTCCGGCCCTGCGTAACGTCGCGCGCGTAGTCCACCGCCTCGGTCTCCTCCCCTTCCTCGGGGCGGCCTCGACCGTCCAAGTAGGTTACGGGCACGCCGAGCTCGCGCAGCCCGGCCTCCATCTTCTCGTCCGGTGTTCCGGCGACGAGGATCTCGTCGGCGGGGAAAAGCGCGAGCGCGTCGTGGACGGCGAGTAGAGGATCTGGCTCGCCCACCTCGGTCTCCACGTCCGCAAGGATCGCGTGGGCGGTCCGATCGGCGACCTTCTCGGCCTCGGCACGGGCGTCGTCGTCGGCGCCCGTGAGCCACTCGAAGCGCCCGGCGGTCACGGCCGGAGCGACGACGTGCACGTTGACGTCGCCTTGCTCCTTGCGCGCCTCGACCGCCGACTCGATCTCCCGCTCCGAGATCGGCTGGAGCGCGACGATCAGGAGATTCTTCGCCATCCTAGGCACGATCGGCGAGGCACTGGACGCCGGCCACCGTTACTCCCGCGGCGTCGAGGCCGGTTGCGAGATCTCTTCCAGCATCTTGCCCGAGTCCCTCTCCTTCGCCGCCAGGGCGACGTCCGCCTGCGCGACCACGCCGACGAGCCGTCCGTCCTCGACGACCGGCAACCGCCGGACGCGGTGGTGTGCCATCAACGAGAGTGCGTCATCCAGGTCCTCGTCGGGCTTGACGGTGACCGGGTCGCCTGAGCTGACGTCGCCGACCTTCATCGTTCGAGGATCCGCCCCGTCGGCCACGGCGCGGACGACGATGTCGCGGTCGGTGACGATCCCTAGAAGCCGGTCGCCCTCGACGACGGGCAGCGAGCCGACGTCCTGGTCCCTCATCGCGGCGGCCGCGTCCGTGAGGGAATCGGTTGGCGCAACCGAGCGAACGCCCGGAGTCATGGCATCTCGAACCTTGGTGCTCACGCGATCTCCCTTCTTTTCGCCTGTGATGCCGTTCGTACCCTGTAAGGAAAGTGCAAAAACGCCGGCAAATGGCGACCGGATCCGTCTGCTGCGGGAAGACCCTCAGGGAAGAGCTATGTCAGGAGGTACGAAGTGAAGCGTCTGTTCATTGCGCTCGCTGCCGCCATGCCGGTCCTGCTCGCCGCCATGGTGGCGGCCGCATCGGGTGGTCCTGGGGTCGCGACGCGGAGCGACGCGTCGCCCGCCAAGATCACGATCTGCCACAAGACCGGCTCGGACACCAATCCCTGGCGGCGGATCACCGTCTCCAGCCGAGCTATGAGCAATCCGACGTCGCAAGCGGGGAAGACTCTCCGCGCTCACCTGCGGCACACCGGTGATGCGATCGTCATGGGCACGGCTGCCTGTCCGTCGCCGACCGCCACGCCGTCCCCGTCGAGCACTCCGTCGACGAAGATCGCGATCTGCCACGCGACTGGTTCGCCGGCGAACCCGTACCGGCGCATCATGGTCTCGAGCCGGGCGGTCACGAACGCGAAATCGGCGTCCGGGAAGATCCTGCGGGGGCATATGCGCCATGTCGGCGATCTACTGCTGCCGGGCGCATCGGCCTGTCCTTCGGGGACTGGGCAGCAAGGCGTGAAGCTCACCGCGAACCTGCAGCCGGTGCAGGGTGCGACCGGTTCCGGTAGCGCGACCGTGAGGGTTCGTTCCGGCGGCGTGTCGCTCTGCTACACGCTCACCGTCACGGGTCTCACGAACATCAGCGCGGCGCACATCCACCGGGTCTCGACGGATGCGATCGTGGTGCCGCTGACCGCGCCGACGACCGGTACGTCCGGCGGCTGCGTGACCGTTGACAAGGCGCTCCTGCGGGAGATCCTGCGCGACCCGGGCGCGTTCTACGTGAACGTCCACACCGCGTCGTTCCCGAACGGCCAGGTCCAGGGGAGACTCAGTCGATAGCACTCCGGGAAGGGCCGGCAACGCCGGCCCTTCCCACTCCTAGAACCGCGGAGTATCGTCGGGACCAACCCGACGGAGGGAGCTGGCACGGCCGCCTCTGTTCCAGCCCAGCTCGAGACCGAACCGCGCGCCGCGCGTGCGCCGCCACGCTTTCTCACGCTGTCGACGATCGCCGTGATCGGCTGCGCAGCTGCGACGTTCTCCTTTGTCTCGGCGCTGCGCAATCCCGGCGTCGGGGCCGCGCTCGGCGAGCCTCTCGTCGTGGCGCTGCTCGCCAAATGGCTAACGGTGTCGTACATCCTGTGCGGCCTCTACGCGTGGTGGCGGAGGCCGGACAGCCGGTTCGGGCCGCTGATGGTCGCTGCGGGGTTCGTCAATTTCCTCTCGACGCTGTCGTGGACGACCAACGACCTCACCTTCACCCTCGGCCAGGCACTCGACCTTCTTCCTCCGGTCCTCTTCATGCATGTGTTCCTGGCGTTCCCTTCGGGACACCTCCGCGACCGGTTCGAGGGCGCGCTGGTCACGGCCGCCTATGTCGCTGCAGTGGTGCTGCAGGTGAGCCGCATGCCGTTCGGCTTCTTCTTCGGTCCGCACAACCTCCTCGAGATCACCGCCAACGAGGATGCAGCGCTGCTGACACTCCGAGTGGCACTGCTGACCATGAGCGCCTTTTGCCTCGCCGCCGTCGGCGTCCTCGTCTTGCGCCGCCGGCGTGGGCGGACATTGCGCCGCTCTCGCGTTCTTCTCGTCGATGCCTTTGCCGTCGGCCTCGTGATGATCGCGTGCCTGTACATCTCGGCCGCGTTCGACGGCCCGGCGGTGCGTCAGATCCGATGGGCAACGTTCGCGACGCTGGGTCTCGCGCCGCTTGTGTTCCTCGCCGCGCTGCTCAAGGCGCGTCTCGACCGCTCCTCGGTGGGCGACCTGTTCCTGGACCTACGCACGGAGCCTGCCCCCGGCGACTTGCGTGATGCCCTTGCCCGCGCCCTTCGCGATCCATCGCTGGAACTGGCCTACTGGCTTCCCGACTACGAGTGCTACGCCGATCTCCACGGACGGCCGGTCGAGCTGCAAGACCTGGACGGCCGAGCAACGACACTGATCGATCGCGACGGGGAGCACGTTGCCGCGCTCATCCACGATCCGGCGCTGGAGGACGAGCCCGAGTTGCTCTACTCGGTCCATGCGGCGGCCGGCATCGCTCTCGAAAACGGGCGGCTCCACGCCGAGCTGCAAGCGCGGCTAGAGGAGCTGAGAGGCTCCCGCGCTCGCATCGTCGAGGCGGCGCAGAACGAGCGGCAGCTGCTCGAGCGCAACCTCCACGACGGCGCGCAGCAGCGGCTGATCGCTCTTTCGCTCAACCTCAGTCTGTTGAGAGGCAGGATCAACGGCGATCCCGAGATCACGACGGAGGTCGATCGAGCGCGGCGCGAGGTCGCCGCGTCGCTGAACGAGCTGCGCGAGATCGCACGCGGTATTCACCCGGCGGTGGTGAGTGGGCACGGACTGGCCGTCGCGCTCGAACAGCTGGCAGCGCGCGCCCCGGTGCCGGTGGAGTCGCGCGTCGAGATCGACGGGCGGCTTCCGGAGCCACTCGAGTTGGCCGCCTACTACGTGGTCTCGGAAAGCCTCACGAACATCGCCAAGCACGCGCAGGCGACGACGGCTCAGATCGACGTCGTGAAGGAAGGTGAAGAGCTGGTGCTGGAGATCGTCGACGACGGCATCGGGGGAGCGGACAGCGAGCGCGGCTCGGGTCTCCGCGGCCTCGCGGATCGCGTCGAGGCGCTGAACGGCCGTCTGCGCGTCTGGACGCCGCGCGGGGGAGGAACCCGCGTGAGGGCGGAGATTCCGTGCAGGTAGCGATCGTGGAGGACAGCGTCCTCTTGCGCGAGGGCGTCGCTCGGGTCCTGGACGAGGCCGGCTTCGACATCGTCGCCCAATGCGAGAACGCAGACGATCTCATGGCCAAGGTGCGGAGCTTCTCGCCGGACGTCGTGATCATGGACATCCGGCTGCCTCCAACCCATAACGACGAAGGCCTGCAGGCCGCGCTCGAGCTCCGCACGAACCATCCGTCGATCGGCGTCCTCGTGCTCTCGCAGTACGTCGAGGTCGGGCTGGCGATGAAGCTCCTTGCCGACTCGGCCGAGGGTGTCGGCTACCTGCTCAAGGACCGGATCGGCGACGTCAACGACTTCGTTGCGGCGGTTCGACGAGTCGGCGAGGGCGGGTCGGCGCTCGATCCGATCATCGTCTCGACGCTGCTCGCGCGCCAGCGGCCGGACGATCCGATCGCCCAGCTCACGCCGCGCGAGCGCGAGGTGATCGAGCTGATGGCTTCGGGAAGCTCCAACCAGGGGATCGCCGACAGTCTCGTAATCACGGTCCGGGCGGTCGAGAAGTATGTCTCCAGCATCTTCAGCAAGCTCGGACTGCCTTCGACCGGCACCGAGTCTCGGCGCGTGCTGGCCGTGCTGTTGTACCTGCGCTCGTAACTACTCAAAACACCAGAAACCCGCCCCCTAAACGACAAGTCTCCCGTCTTCCCGGTGCAAGCCCCGGATGCGAGCGTGGGACTGTGAAGACGCGGATCATCCAGGACGAGCCGGAGCCCGAGCCCGCTGCTTCGTCGGTGGCCCACGCCCCGGCGCCGACCGGCGAGCGTGAGACGTGGCTACGTCGAGGCTTCCTCTTCCTGGCTGTTGCCGGCTACATCGTGCTCGGGGTCGTCCATCCCGCCGAAATCAACGTCGGCGACGAAACGACCCTCTACCTCGGGCTCCACCTCGTCCAGCCGGTGCTCATTCTGCTGCTTGCGTGGGGCATCTGGCTCCTCGTCAAGGGTCTCCCAGGACGAGCCGCGCAGATCGCTCGCGTCGCAATCGTCCCCTATGCGATCGCCTACTCCATGCTCGACGCGATCGCCGGCGTCGCCCTTGGGCAGGTCGTCCGTGAGGCAAACGACCTGAGCGCCGCC
>DASSXA010000137.1:0-8926 GCA_035704315.1 Gaiellaceae bacterium | reverse complement strand
CCAGCCGCCATGGTTGGCCGCGTTCACCGTCACGTGGCCGAGCGTGTAAAGACGCAGGTATGAGAGATCTCCCCGAACCGGCTTGAGGTTCACGGCAACCGAGACGCTCTTCGGTGCTGACCATGGCCGCAGCCCGTGCGTCTTCGCGCGCAAGAGTCTGGCTTCGACCTTGGTCGGGCTGATCCATTGTGCCCGCTCCCAACCGACGCGCAAAAGGCCGGCAGTCGGGATCCAGTAAGCCAACGGGCTCCCCGGCCGATGCACCATGCGGATGCTGAAGAACGGCGTTGGTGCCGCCGGGCTGAATCGCGCCCGGCCGGCTCGGGTCAGGATGTTAACCGCCGGTTTAGCCTCCGTTCCGTACAGCCGCGTGCAGCCATTAGCGCCACAAATCTCGACCGCCCCCTTAGCCTGGACCGGTGAGGCGTGAAGGCTTAGGCCAATGAGAATCAGCGCTCCGCTGCTCAGCATTCGACGCATGCTGTCTCCTTCGTGGACGTTCTGTCATCGCTGATACACCGCGCGGACTCCGTCGGTTCCGAAGCGAGCGAGATGGGTGCCAGCCGCCCGCGGGGGCCCGATGTAGCTGACCCGCATGTGCCGGTCGGCTCGCGCTTCAACGGCGAACAGGGCGCATTCAACTTCGGCGGCCATGGTCTCGCGCAGTCACAGAGGTGCCGCGTTCCGCGCGGCGCGGCCACGGCCTGAGTCCACGACCCTCGGCCAGGCGGACGATCGTGTCGCGGAGGTCCTTGAAGCAGGCAGCCGGAATCCACCTACAATCGCTCGCAGTCAAAGAGAAGCGGCCCACCCCTGTGTAAATGAGCCGCTTCCAGCGAACGAAGGAGGATCAATTCCTTTGTTCTGTTTCCATTGTCGGGGAATCTGGTTGCCTCTTATCCCCAAAAGGGGGCAAGGCGATCGGAGCGACGCGCAAAAACGACGTTGAGATCGGGGCCGGGCGGAGAGCCGAACGCCTAGGCGCTTCCCGCGACCCGTCTACACTCGGCGAGCCGTGCGGAAGATCGTCGCCGCCGCCGCAGTGGTCGTCGCCTTCGTCTTCGTGATTTCGCTTTGGCACACCCGCGCGATCCAAAGCTGAGCGCTGAGGCGACCGCGGCGGCGCTGCAGAAAGAACTGCATACGCCCTACGGCTTTTCGTGTACGCCCGAGGAGGACGATGTAACCATCGGGCTGGGTGACGTGGACTACGCGTGCGAAGCGGACAGGGTCTCCCAGGAGGGCTACTGGGTCGGCACGGACGGCTCCAAGATCACCGCCATGCAGTCGATGGGGTAGGGCCGGGCGGCGGTCGAACGCCAAAGCGCCAGGCGCTTCCTCCAGCCCGGCCCCCTCGAACCTACGAAGGTGGGTGATCTAGCCGAGCGGGGCGGCTTGTCCGTTCCCGCGGCGTCCTGCCGCTAACTACGGAGTAGCGGGAATACCGGAAAGGTCAGGGCTGACGCAACCCGGTCGGGGATCCACGACGCTCAGCCGCCCGTGTTCGCGCACGACAACGCGCTACGACTTCCCCTCGACGAGCTCTTTCAGTCCGGACAGCACTTTCTCCCAGTTGGCCTGGGAGTGCTCTGCGGCTTCTTCGGTTGGGTTGTTGTCCTGACTCAACGAGACATGCGTCTTGCCGTCGTCGTCCTTCAATTCGTACACGAGCGTGTGGTAGTTCTCGGGCGCATCCTTCTCGCCGCTCAAAGGGCTGAAGTGGGTGACCTTCAGGCGGCGATCCTTCTCGACCTCGAGGATCTCACCCTTGTCCTCGTACTTCTTCCCCTCATACTCGCCTGTCCACGTTATTCGGCTTCCGGGTTTCCAATCGGTCTCCACCCGCGAACCGAACATGTACTTCTGAATCTGATCAGGATCCGTAAGCGCGAGCCAGACCTTGCTTCGTGGGGCGTTGATCTCGGCTTCTGCGGTGGCCACTCGGCCTGTCATGGTGTCCCTCCTGTGTCGTCGCCTTCAGCCATACCCTCGCGAATCGGGCTCAACACCCGCGAGCTCGACCCACCTCGGGGAAATTTCCACGCTAGCCAAGCCCGGCGTCCTGCCGCTGACTACACGTTGCATACCGGGGGCCGGGCGGCGATCGAACGCCAAGCGCTTCCTCTGACCCGGCCGCACTCGAACCTACGAAACGTCAGAGCTCGGCGCTAGACGCTCTTTCGGCCACGTCCTACCGGCCCGGACGGGACCTCCTGCGAAATTCGCCGCCTCGACGTCCGAGCCGCCGCTCCTACGGGGCCACCGTCGCTGTTAGTAGCCGGTCTTGCGCAGGAATCGCTTGAGCACCCTGATCCAGGCCTTGCCGCTTCGCGGGTGCTGTAGCGGCTCCCCCTCGAGCTCACCATGCCGCACAGCCCTGGCGAGGACGCGTTCCGTCCGCTGCGCCTGCCCGAGCAGGTACTGATCCGCCGTCCAGGCAGCGAGCAGATCGCGAACCCACCCATTACGACGCGCCTCCGGATAGGACCGCCACAGGCGCAAGGCATCCCGTGCCACCTGACGCGGGTGTCTGCGTGTCACGTCGTGCATCACGCCAGCGCGGTACGACCAGATCCGGATCGGATCGACGCTGAAGTAGCTGAGCCTCATGAAGCGGTCGTCCCGGCCGGAAAACTCCGGTCGCCCGTCGCCGTCGAGGTCGCGCAGGCTTCCACGGAAGCCGTAGTACGCCCGCGCCTCGCCCCACCAGTGATTGCGCGGCACGAAGGTATCGCGCTCCGCCGAATACGAGTAGATCCGCGTCCACCAGCAGCAGTGAACCCCGCCCCAATAGAGGTTGAGAAAGACCTCAGGCTCGCCGTCGGCATCCAGGTCGCGGGCGAAGAGCGATGGATGCTCGCCGCCGCCCGGCCGCGGCGCGTATCGCTCCGGCCGCGGGTATGGCGGCACACGCTCGGCGAACACCGGCTTTCCGTCTCGCTCGATCCGGATCCGCAGGTTCATCCGGTCGGCGGACAGCGCCTTGGTGTAGAGGAAGGCAGCACGCGTCCGCCCTCCGGCGGCGGACGCGTACTCGCGAACGACCGGAGGCCGGGCAGCGGCGAGGCCTTTCCGAACAGCCGTCGACAGGGAGAGCGCGACCACCGCAAGCAGCAGTCCGGCTGCGAGAGCAACCGCTCGAGTTCCCATCACCAGAATCTTGCCCGGACACGTACGACGCGAAGCATCCTGCCCGGGTCGAGCGCGATTCGGCGGCAGCTCGCTGTCGCGGTCGAACCAGTCGGGGTACTCGGAGAGGCTGCGGCGAGTGGTTCGACAGATGGTTCAATCCTTAAAGATCGACCACGAGCTAGAACGAGGAGATCGAGTCCATGACCACCGAGCGGTTTTTGAACACGTACCACAACACGAGCACGGCGCCGAGTTCGGACGTTCCTGCGGACCTCGCGGGGTTCATGCTGGCGGCCGACCCGGTCCTCGCCGATGCGGCGGAGCTCGCTCGGATACTCGCACGGGCTCATCAGGGAGCGGCCGTGCAGCTGATCGGCGAGGGGTGGGCGCACTCCCGCAAGTACATCTCTCTCTCGGAGAAATACGCGGAATGGGCGGATTACCGAGCACCGGCCAAGGGATACGGAATCCACGCCTACGCACACGAGGTCAGCGGGCCGATCAGGCTCGATGACGAGGAGCTCCGAGCCCACGACAAGTGGCGGAACTTTGGCGATCAGATCGACGATCATCCCCCGATGCGCGGCTGGCTGGCCGTCCCCCTCATCGGATCGGACGGGGCGAACTATGGGTTCATCCAGGCCTCGGATCGGCTCGAGGGTGACTTCACCGAGCAGGACGAAGTCAATCTCGTGCGGCTGGCCGCGCTCACGTCGACGGCACTCGACGCGCTCGCACAACTCCATCTGCCCGACTATCGGCGGGAGGTTGCCGAGCGGTCGTCTGGGTGACGCTCGCCCGCGATCGCCACTGCGACAAACCGCGCTTACTGCCAGAGCAACGCGACGAAAACGTCTGCGCATGGCTCGCCCTCTCCATCGTTTCTTGCGCCCGAGACGCCGCAGGATTCGAGGGCCTATCGAGGTGAGCCTAGGACGGGCCGATCGTCGTGTCTAGCGGCGCGCTTGCCTTGGGTCGTGCGCGAGCCCTCTAAGAAAAACGCACGGCGCCACTCGCCCCAAAAGTTGCCGATGGCCTCCCGGCCGAAGCGGTCGCAGCGCAGGCGCGCCTGCTCCTATCCGGCCCGGGGGAGTCCCAGAGAGCGCCAGGCCGATTGCGCACGAGCGACGCTCGAGCAGAGCGCCTCTGCAGCGGCGCACTTTGTAGATGCCTTGACACGTATATAACTCTCTGGGTATGATGAGAGCTATGTCGACGTTTGCAATCGTGGCGGAGCCGACACGTCGACGTATTCTCGATCTCCTCCGCGAGCGGGCTCGGTCGGTTGGGGAGCTCGTCGCGGAGCTCGGGCTGAGCCAACCAGGAGTTTCCAAGCATCTGCGTGTACTGCGCGAAGCCGGCCTCGTTGGGGTTCGCCGCGACGCACAGCGGCGCTGGTACGAGCTCCGCACCGAGCCGCTCCGGGAGCTCGACGACTGGCTCGAGCCCTATCGGCTGTTCTGGAGCGAGCGCCTGGACGATCTCGAACGACATCTCGACAAAGGAGTGAGCGATGACGGCGAACCTTCAGCAGGCTGACGGAACACTTGAGACCAGCGGAGGGCGAGACGTCCTGCGCTACGAACGGCGGCTGTCCCATCCCGTCGAGCGTGTGTGGCAGGCGATCACGGAGCCCGAGGAGATCGTCCAGTGGCTCGGGGAGGCGGAGCTCGAACCGGTCGAGGGCGGAACCGTCGTCGTCCGCTGGTTGAACACGCCCGAACAGACGGTTGCCCGTGGCACCGTAACCGCGTTCGATCCGCCGCGCGCGCTCGAGCTCGACACCGACATCCACGGGATCCTCCGCTGGGAGCTGGAGGCGGACGGCGATGCTTGCCGCCTGACCTTCACGGCGTCGTATCCTGAAAAGGACGAGGAGACCCGGCTCAGCCTCCTGGCGGGCTGGCACATCCACCTCGACCACCTGGCGGACGCCCTCGAGGGGCGAGCGCAGGACTGGCCGCGCTGGATCGACGAGCAGCTGCCGCGCTGGCAGGAGCACCACGACCGGTACGCGGCTCGCGTCGCAGACTGACCGGCGGACTGGCATCTGGCGGATGGCGCGCAAGCTCGTCATCCGCCTGCGCGGGGCCGGCCGGCGACGCTATTGCGACGGTGGGAGTCTGTTCGGATAGCGCACAAGTGTTCGCCAGTCGTTCAACCACCGAAGACCCGCACTCCGACGCCGTCAGACGGCTCAGTAGCCGATTTGTGGGCCTGCCGGAGGTCGGGCAAGGGTTCGGGCTGGACCCACGGTTCCGAAGCAGAGCGGCGCGGAGAATCGGCCGGCTCCTCGCGCATGGCCCGCTCCATCTTCCTCATCGCGGAGTCAAGGCGATCGCGCACGGCCGTCCGGCTGCGCCCCAGCGCCGGGGCGATTTGACGCGTGCCGTAGTTGGCTCCGAGCTTCATCTCGAGGGCGGCTGGGGGCTGGCAATCGTGAGGTGTTAGAGCCTCAGTCACTACCCCGGGGGTATGACCCACACATCGACTTCACGCCCCCGGAGAGAATGGCGCAAGCCTAGGCCGGGGGGCCGCCGCGCGCGAACGGGGTGCTGAGCTGATCGCCATGGGCTCCCACCACCACCGCCTGCTCGCTCGGCTCCTGGGACCGGACGTGGCGACTCAGGTCAAGCGCGACGCCGGCTGCCATGTGATCGTCGCCGATTACGCTCGATCGGCTCAGCGCCGACACGGCTCCCGGTTAGCGCCTCGACGAGGCCGAGCTCGACGGCGCGTGCGATCGCCTCGTGGGAACGGGTTTCGAGCGCCGGGAGCGATCGCGGCGTTGGAGGCCGCGATCGGCCGCCCGGTGCTCACCTCGAATCAGGTGCTGCTGTGGACCTTTGTCGCACGCGCAGGCGCCACGTTCGAGGTCAGCGGTTACGGCCGGCTATTCGTCCGCAAACCTTCGGTCGCCGATACCGGGCTGGTCACTGGATAGCTGGCCGGGCGATTGCTCGCGTCGGCTGACGAGCGGAGTCGGCGGCCCACTCGCGCTCGGTCGCTCGCTCGAGCAACGCCTCGGCCGCGTTCGCGAAGACGCCAGCGGCGTACGTTGGGTTGAAGTCGACTGCGCCGTTGACCTCGAGCACGTAGGCGTGGCCGGTCTCGTCGCTGGCGATATCGACGCCGGCGAGGTCGATTCCGAGCGCGGCGGCCGCGCGGAGCGCGAGCGCACGCGCCGCCGGCGGCGCACTCACGCGTCGGCGGACGGCGCCCAGGGCGACGTTCGTGCGCCATTCGCCCGCTTGAGCACGACGCTCGACCGCGCCCACGACGCGGCCGCCGGCGACGACGACACGGAGGTCGCGGCCGGTGGGCTCGACGAGTGACTGCACGAGCGCGCCGTGACGCCGGAACCAGCGCCGGCGCCTGAGCCGTTTGAGGCGCGCCCGCAGCTCAGCCTGGTCGCGACAGAGGTAGACGTCGCGCCCCCAGCTGCCGAAGCGAGGCTTCACGACGTACGGGGGAGGAAACGTCGGAAGCGATCCGTCGCGGACGTGTGCCGTTCGCGGTTGCTCGACGCCGGCGCGGCCGAGGAAGAGCGCCGTCGACAGCTTGTCGTGGGCAGCGAACAACGCGACTGAACCATTCATGACGTGCACGCCCCGGCGTTCCAGCCGCGTCAGGCGCCAAATCCCTGGCTCGACCCCGTCGAGTGTTGGCAAAACGTCGAGGCGGGCGATCGCGAGATCGCCTTGCCCCATGCGCGGAAGAGCGGTGACGCCGGCGAGCCGCGCTCGCTGCCCTAGGTCGGCAAACGCCGCGGCAAGTGCGCAATTCGTCTCTGTCGGCTTGCCGAGGATGACGACCGAGCGGCGCCGACCTGCCGGTCGTGGCGACCGCCCCGTGGCGTGCTCGCGCCGCTCGATCGTGACTTCGAGGCCGGCGACTGTCATCGGACAAGCTCAGCAGCCGCGACTAACGTCGGCCTGAAAGCAGGCTAAGGAGCGGCTAAAGATTTGCGCTCGCTCAGTGCGTGTATGCCCTGTCATTCGATCGCCGTGCGGGCGATGGCAGGTGGCTCTCGGCCGGCGACGAGCCAGCCGGCTGCGGTGGCGGCGAGCGGCACGCCGACGACCGCGAGGGCGAGGTAGAGGACCGGGACGTCACTCAGATAGCCGAGGTCGTCGTGGTACAGCGCCAGCATCACGACGTAGGCGCCGACGACGGCGAGGACTGCGCCGAGGAGAGCGAGTGCGCCGGCCGTGGTGGCGGTCAGCGTGCGCCGGATCCCGGAAGTCGCTCCTGCCGCGGTCAGAGTCCGTAGGTCACCGGCGCTCTCGCCGCGGATCAGCCCGACGGTCATCGCGAGGATGGCGAGCGCCAGGAGGGCGCCTGCCGCCGTCGCGATCGCCATGACCTCCGTCGGCGGGTTGCTCTTTCGCTGGGTCTCGATCGTGAGGCCGGCTTCCGCGGCGGCGTCGCGGGCGTCCGCGATCTGGTCGCTCGTCAGGGGCCGGCTCGACTGGACGAGCCAGCCGGCCGGGATCTGCGTCCAGCCATGGCGGCGAAGACCATTGAGCGTGATGAAGTACGGCGGGTGCCGCCCGCTCTCGCCGCCGAACAGATGCTGGCCGGTCTCGATCTTCTGGACGTTCGTGACGGCGATTTCCCTGCGGCTCGTGAAGCTCGGGATGACCAGGTCCTTCGCCGTGACGCTGCGGTCGACGAGGAAGTCGGTGCCCGGATCGATCGTCGCGGGGTCGATTCCGAGGTACTCGAGCACCGCTGGGGTGGCGACATAGGCCTCGGATTGGGCGCGGTAGTTCTTGCCGCCCTCGGGGCTCCTGAATGTCTTCGTGAGCTCGACCGTGGGAAAGAAGCGGGTAGTGCCGACGGTCATTGGAGGCGCGCCAGGCTGAGTGGCCTTGCGGAGCGGGATCACCGCAGCGCCGTCGAGTTGCGCGGCGACCCGTCGAGCGCCTGCGGCCAGGCGGTCGAGCTGAGCGAGTGCATCGACCGGGGTGAGCGTCCGATCCTCCGACGGCCCGAGATAGAGCCGGATCTGCCTGTCGGAAAGGCTTGCCGGCTCACTCGCCTTCTTCGCCTCCTCGGCCGAGGCGATGACGACGACGGTCGCCGCGATGCCGAGCGCGAGCGTGACTGCGGCGAGCGCGGCTCCGGACCGGGCCTGGTAGCGGGCCAGGTCCCGCAGCGCCAGTCGCGGCGCGATCGAGACACGCCCGGCCACCGTGGAGAACGTACGGATCGCCAGCGGCCCGAGGAGCAGGCTGCCGAGGATCGTTGCCAAGAGCCCGGCGATGATCAGCGGCGGGCTGTCCCGGTCGGACAGGGCGAGACAGCCGATGCCGACCGCGATCAGCGCTGCTGCGGCGATCGCCGAGTGGCGTGCGGGCCTCGGCTTGGGAGGTCGGCCCGAGAGCGCGAGCAGGACGGGGAGGCGGGCGACCGTTCGCCCAGGCCACCAGGCGGCGGCGGTTGCCCCGACGATTGCGACGAGACCGGCCATGGCGATCAGAACCCACGGAAGGCTGAGCCGGTCGATGCGATGGTCGACCGCGGACTCGAGCGTCGGGGCGAAGACGAGCCAGAGCCCGAGGCCTGCGATCGTCCCGATGACCGCGGCGAGCGTCCCGACGAGGGCGCCGTTCGTCAACATCACGAGACGGAGGTGCTTCCCCGTGGCGCCGACGGCGGCGAGCATGCCGAGCTGGCGGAGCCGTCGCTGCGCGACGACTGCGAACCCCGCGGCCGCAACCAGCGATGCAAGGAGGAGGAAGACGGTGGCGACCGAGAACATCGCCAACGTCTCCGTGGTCTCGCTGAC
>DASSXA010000029.1:0-2724 GCA_035704315.1 Gaiellaceae bacterium | reverse complement strand
GCCGACGAGCAGGAACTCAGCGGTGCCGGCGCTTCGATAGCCGATCGCCTTCGCGAAGCGCACCGCGGCATCGCTCATCGCCGCCCGAAGGGCGGGATCGAGCGCTGGGGACGGCGACTCCTCCAGCACCTTCTGGTGCCGGCGCTGGATCGAGCATTCGCGTTCGCCCAGCGCGACGACCGTCCCGCGGGCGTCGGCAAGCAGCTGGATCTCAACGTGGCGCGGGCGGTCGACGTAGCGCTCGAAGAAGATGCGGTCGTCGCCGAACGCCGCCCTTGCTTCGCGTCGTCCGGCCTCCACTGACTCGTCGAGCTCGGACGGGTCCCCGACAACCCTCATCCCGCGGCCGCCGCCGCCAGCAGCGGCCTTGACGATCAGTGGGTAGCCGATCTCCTCGGGGTCGCCGGTCGGAACCACGGGGACGCCGGCTTCCTCGGCGATCCGCTTCGCCTCGAGCTTGTCGCCGCCCAGCCGGAGAGCCTCCGGCGTCGGCCCGACGAAGACCAGGCCGGCGGCTTCGACGGCGGCGGCGAAGTCCGGGTTCTCCGCAAGGAACCCGTATCCGGGGTGAATCGCGCTTGCTCCGGTCTCCATCGCCGCGCGAATGTGATCCTCGGAATGGAGGTACGAGCCGATCTCAATGGTCTCGTCGGCCGAGCGGGCATGCAGTGAACCACCGTCGTCCGGTGCGGCGACGGCCACCGTGCCGATCCCGAGCTCGCGGCACGTGCGAAACACGCGCAACGCGATCTCACCACGGTTCGCTACGAGGAGCTTCTCGATCGCCACAGCACGGCAAACGTAAGCAGGCAGGACACAGCCAGGAGCAGGTACGGCACGGCGTCTGATGTGACCTGCGCCAGTGCGCCCCCTCCTGACGCCCCGAGCGCCTGGCCTGGAGCCCAGGCGAGATTGATCAGCGCAAACGCATAGGCGTACTCGAGCCCGCGGTGCTCCGCCTCGTCCGTCAGGAGTGACATCGCAGGCGTCCAGAAGCTGCCGAACGAGATGCCACCCAGGACGACGAGCGCGGCGAGGACGGCGGCCTGATTCGGCCACGGCAGGAGCGCAGCGACGACGCTCGCAGCGAAAACGGACATCCGCATCGGCGGGAGTCGGCCTATGCGGTCGGACACGCGCCCGACGACCGGATTCGCCGCGGCCTCGAGCGCGGCCGTGCCGAGCCAGAGCGATCCGATCGCGACGGCTGTCCAGCCGAGGTCCTCGAGGCGCAGCGGTGCGAGCACGCCGAGGGTTCCGAAGAACAATGCGGGGAGCGCGACGAACCAGACGCCGACGACGATCCGGCGGTTGCGGAGCGCCTCGAGGAGTACCGTCAGCGGCTGCGGCGTGCTCGGCGCCGGCCCCCGCATCGTGAGCGCCCACAGGGCGAGACCGACCGCCAGCAAGCCGGCGGCGCCGAACGCGGCGGCTTCGCCGACGACCGAGGCCGCCCCGCCGAGGACGGGGCCGAAGAGCGCGCCAACGATCGCGGTGGCCATCGCCGTGCCGATGGTCTGGCCGCGACGAGCGGCGGGAGTTTCGCTGACGAGCCACGCGAGGCCGGCCGTCCACGCGAGCGCGCTGCCGAACCCCTGAACGAATCGGGAGACGTCCAGGATCCAGATCGAATCGCCGGTCGCGAAGACGAAGGTCGTCACAGCGATGACGACGAGACCGGTTACGGCCGTTGGCCGGGCGCCGAACTTCGCCGTCGCGACCCCGCTGGGAAGGCCGCCGACGAGTGCGCCCGCTGGGTAGGCCGCCGCAAGGACGCCCGCTCCTGCCTTCGACAGGTTGAACTCGTCGGCGTAGTCCGGCAGCAGCGGCGTGAGCGCGACGAAGAACATCGTGTCGACGAAGACCGTGCCGCCGACGAGCACCTGGAGCTTTCGCACGGGTCAGTCGATCCAGGAAGCCTGTCGCCGCTCCAGAAACGCTCTCAAGCCTTCTTGTCCTTCCTCGCCGCTGCGGAGGCGCGCCGCAATCCGGGAGGCTTCTTCGCCGCCGGGGCGCTCGCGGACGAGTCGTTTGGCCTCGCGTGTCGCCTCGGGCCCGGAGGTCAGGAGCTCGTGGACAACGCGTTCGACGGCGCCGTCGAGGTCGGCTGTCACCTCGCTCACGAGCCCGATCCGGAGCGCGGTCGGCGCGTCGAAGCGCTCACCGGTCAGGAAGTAGCGCCGCGCGGCCGCGCCGATCCTCGGCGTGACGAACGGCGAGATCACCGCGGGGATGATCCCGAGCTTGACCTCGGAGAAGCCGAAGACGGCGTCCTCGCCGGCGATCGCGATGTCCGCGCAGGCCGCGAGCCCCGAACCGCCTCCGAGCGCGTGCCCCTGGATGCGAGCGACGACCGGCGCGGGACAGCTGTCGATCGCCTCCAGCATCCGGTAGAGCCGCAGCGCGTCCTCGACGTTCTCGTCGTAGGACAGGTCGATCGAAGAGCGCTGCCACTCGACGTCGGCGCCCGCGGAGAAGCTTGGCCCTTCGCCGGCGAGCACCACGGCGCGAGCGTCACCGACGTCCGCGAACGCCTCGTGCAGCTCTCGGATCAGCTCCGCGTCGAAGGCATTCCGCCGCTCCGGCTTCGCCAGCGTGATCCGCTGCACCGGCCCGTCTCGGTCGATCTTCAGTCCGGGCATGGCCGGGGACCTTAGAGTCGGACCGTGCTCCGGGGGACCCTCGCCGCAGCGATCACGCCGCTCAGGGACGGCGGCGCCGCGC
>DASSXA010000243.1:0-3023 GCA_035704315.1 Gaiellaceae bacterium | reverse complement strand
GACATGTCCCTGAGGCTAGCCGGTGGGACGGCTCGTGACGCGGGCGTAGACGCGGCCGCTCTCGCCGCACTCGTCGGCGAGCTTGACCTGCCCGCTCTGCCCGCCACCTTCGAACGAGATCTCGGCGTCGTGCTCCTCGCGTTCGTCGAAGGTGATCTTGTAGTTGCTCGACTCGAACTGGTCGTGCCACTCGTTGTAGAGGCTCTCGAGGTCGTCTTCGGCGTAGCCCTCGACGATTCGCGACGGCCCGGCCTTTTCCGACTTCACGAACGTGACCTCGGCGGGAACGGGAAAATCGGTCGGGAGGCCCGTCGGGCCGCTCATCGCCGTCATCTCGCAGATCGGCGCGAACGCTTCGCTTCGTCCGCGCTCTGCCTCCCGCTGGGCCTCGCTCTCGCCGTCTCCGCCGCCACACCCGGCCATGGCCAAGCCGAGCAGGGTGACGATTAGGCTCTGTGAGGCGAGGAGGCGCCGCATTTGGATCGGGGATCCTATACCGACGGCGTCAAGCGCCACCAAGCTTCGTGGTGCCGTCCACGAGCTCGCCCAGGATCTCGAGCCAGCCGTTGACCGGATCGCCCAGCCCCTCGCGGACCTCGATCGGTTCGCCCTCGAGCGTGCGCCGCCAGGAGTCGGCGCGCGAGATCGGGAAGAGCAGGTAGCCGGCGGCGAAGAGCTCGCTGAGCTCCTCGAGCGAACCAAACGTCGTGAACGGCTCCAGGTACAGATCGCGCAGCCGTTCGACCTCCGGTGAGCCCGGTTCGTAGCTCGAGCGCTCAGTCGCCGACCGGAGCGCGAGCAGCGGCCCCACGAAGGGGTGAGTCACGACCGCCTCGGCCCAGTCGATGAAGATCGGCTGTCCGCCGCGGACGAAGATGTTGCCGTCGTGCGCCTCCATGTGCGCGACGGTGAGCGGAACCGAGCCCGCGAGGCGCTCGACGGCGGAACGCACATGCGCGATGCGATCGCCGCCGAGCATTGCGTACCGGTCCGGTAGCAGCTCGGGTCGGTCGTCGGGCGCGCCGAAGGCCAGCGCCTGGTCGACGAGGGCCATGAACTCGATCTGCAGCTCCGCGTAGAGCGGCAGGATCTCCTCCCACGAGGGATGCGTCTCACCAGCGTCGAGCACGTTGCGCAGCCTCCGGCCCGCGTCTTTGGTGAGGATGCGTGCGCGGTCCCGGGCGATGAGCTCGGGAAGTGCGTCGGGCCTGCGGCTCGCCAGCAACTCCGTCAGCGCCGGCTCGAAAGCGCTTGCCGCCGCGTTTTCCTTGAACCAGACGTCTCCGTCCGGAGTCGGCACGCGGATGATCGCCGACCACGGGCGAGTCAGCATCACCTCGGCATCGCCGGTCCGCTGAACCCGTTCGTCGATCCAGGCGGTCGCCCCGTCGAGCCAGCCCGGCTCGTCCCAGGGTTGTACTAGTAGTCCGACTCGCCCCAGGACTCGAGCCGCTGCTTCAAGTCACGAAGGAACCTGCCTGCGAGGGCTCCGTCGACCAGGCGATGGTCGTAGGTCAGGGTCAGGTTCATGATCGGCCGGATCGCGATCACGTCCTTGCCGAGCTCGTCCTGGACGACCCAGGGACGCTTCACGAGGGCGTAGGTGCCCAGGATCGCCGCCTGCGGCTGGCTGATCACCGGCGTCCCGTGGAAAGTCCCGTAGCCGCCCGGGTTCGTGATCGTGAATGTGCCGCCCTGGACCTCGTCCGGCGTCAGCTGCTTGTTCCGGGCCCGCTCGGCGATGTCCGTGACGGACCGGGCTAGCCCGAGCAGGTTCAGGCCGTCGGCCTGCTTCACGACCGGGACGATGAGGCCCTTGCCATCCGCGAGCTCGACGGCGAAGCCGAGGTTGACGTAGTTCCGCGTGATGATCTTGTCACCGCGGATCTCGCCGTTGATCCAGGGGTAGTCCTTCAGCGTTTCGACCACCGCGCGGGCGACGAAGATGAGGTACGTCGGGTTGACGCCGTAGCTCTTCTGATACTCGGGCTTGAGCTTCTCCCGTAGCGCGACGACCTTCGACATGTCGACCTCGATCGCGCTCGTGACATGGGCCGAGGTGTCGAGCGAGCGGCGCATGTGCTCGGCGATGCCCTTGCGCATCGCCGTCATCGGCTCTTCCATCTCGCCGGCGCCGGCCGCAGGCTGAGGCGGCTGAGCCGCGGCGACAGGTTGTGGCGCCGGAGCCGGAGCCGGGGGCGTGGGCGGCGGAGGCGGAGGCGCTGCCTCGGGCTCGGGCGGGGCGGGAGGCGCGGCAGGCGCCTCGGGCGGCGCCGGCGGCGCTGCCGCCTCTGCAGGGGCAGCAGGCGCGGCGGCCTGAGCGCCGCTCTCGATGAAGTTCAGGATGTCCTTCTTGGTCACCCGGCCTCCACGGCCGGTTCCGGGCACCTGGGCGACGTCGACGTCGTGCTCGGAAGCGATGCGCGCGACAACCGGCGAGACGAAGCTCTTGCCGTCGCCGCTGACGTCCGGGGCGGCGGGGGCCGCAGGCTCAGGCGCCGCCTCAGGCTCAGGCTCGGCTGCTGGCGCTTCAGGCGCCGTCGGCGCGGGCGTTTCCGCGCTCGAGACCGCCGTTGTCTCAGCGGCTGCCTCGGTCGTCGTCTGCTCGGCCGCCGCACCGTCCGTGGACGGCGCCTCGCCAGGTGCGCCGATCACTGCGAGCCGCGTGCCGACCTCCACCGTTTCGCCTTCCTGGACGAGGATCTGCTGGACGACACCCGACCCGGGGCTCGGCACCTCGGTGTCGACCTTGTCGGTCGAGATCTCGAGCAACGGCTCGTCGGCCTGAATCTCCTCGCCTTCCTGCTTCAGCCACTTTGTGATCGTCCCCTCCGAAACGGACACGCCCATCTGGGGCATCACGACGTCGACGGCGGTGGGCGTACTCAACGCTACGCGTCCTGAAGTGACGTATTCACAGGCTGGGACATTCGTGTTGTCGCGGGAAGCGCCTCCATCGGTTAGTACTCAGCAAGCTCTCGGATCCCTGCGGCGACGCCCTCGACCTGCGGAATGAACGCCTT
>DASSXA010000207.1:0-4079 GCA_035704315.1 Gaiellaceae bacterium | reverse complement strand
CCCGCACGGGAGGACGCCGGGTTGCCACTGCAAGGACGCGGGTTCTCCTCGCTTATGTGAGCTCGGGCCGTCGCCCAGGCTGAGTGGCATTACTCATGCCAATCACCAAGGAGCTCAAATGATCCGTACCGGCCAAACCCTCGAAAACCCGCTCACCGGCGAGCGGCTCACCTTCCTCAAGACGTCGCGCGACACGAACGGCGAGTACGTCGTCGTCGAGACGGCGCTCCAGCCCGGCGCACGCGTTGCTGCCGCGCACGTCCATCCGTACCAGACGGAGCGCTTCGAGGTACTCGAGGGCACAGTGGGGATGAAGGTCGGACGGAAGAAGATCGAGGCGCGCGCCGGCGAGGTCGTCACCGTCGAGCCCGGCGTCGCGCACAAGTTCTACAACGCAGGCGACGGCCCCGCACGTTTCCTCTGCAAGGTCAGCCCGGCACTCGGCTTCGAGCAGCTGATCGAGACGATGTTCGGCCTCGCGGCCGACGGCAAGACCTCGCCGAGCGGCATGCCGAGCCCGCTGAGGCTCGCGGTCATCGCCAAGCACCATTTCGACGACGTCCGTCTCCCCGTCATCCCACACAGCCTGCAGCGCGCGGCGCTTGCCATGGGCGCGCCTCTCGGCAGGGCACTCGGGTTCCGGCCCGTGTACGAGCCTGCCGGTGAGGCCGAGGCCGCCGTAGCCTGAGCAGGAAACTCCGCAGATCGCGGCGAATGGGGCCGGTCCCACTACACTTTTGGGAGCGGCCCCATGCGCACAATCTGGAACGGATCAATCAGCTTCGGCCTCGTCAACATTCCTGTTGGCCTCGCTCTCGCGACGACGCCGAAGGCGAAGCAGTCGGACGTCAGCTTCCGCACGCTTCATCGTGAGTGCAAGACGCCGATCCGTCAGAAGCGCTGGTGCCCGACGCACGAGCGTGAGGTCGGCCCGGACGAGATCGTCAAGGGCTGGGAGGTCGCGAAGGGCGAGTTCGTCGTCGTCGAAGACGCGGATCTCGAGGCGATCCAGCAGCACGACGACTCGCGCTCGATCGACATCACCCGTTTCGTCCCGCTCGACGAGGTCGATCCCGTCTATCTCGACCGCACGTATTTTCTGGCGCCGTCATCGACGCCGGCTCAGCGACGCCCCTACGTGCTCTTGCTCGAAGCGATGAAGCAAGCCAACATGGGTGCGATCGGGCGTTTCGTGCTCCGCGGCGCCGAATACTTTGCGTTCATACGGCCGAAGGGAGACGCGCTCGTGCTCGAGACGCTCTTCCTCGCCGAGGACGTCCGCTCGCAGGCCGAGATCGACGAGGCCGTCGTCGGCACCGAGGTCAAGGAAGCGGAGCTCGAGCTCGCCCGCCAGGTCATGGACAGCCTCGTCGGCGACTTCGAGCCTGAAGAGCTGCATAGCCAGTATCGAAGCGACCTCCGCCAGATGCTCGAGGCGAAGCTCGACGGCCAGGAGATCACGAAGCCCGAGCCGGCTCCCGAGACGCCGGTCGTCGACCTGATGGAGGCGCTGAAACGCAGTGTCGCCGAAGCGCAGGATCGCAAGGCGACCGCGGCAACCGGGTCGAGGAAGACGAAAGCCGCCTCGAAGAGCGGCTCTCGAACCCGGCGTCAGCCGGCACGCAAGTCGGCTTAGTCCGTCTTACCTACTCAGTGCTTTTGCAATGCACCCAGCGCCTCGAGCTGCGCCTGGAACAGGGTCTTGTCGATCTTCCCCTGGTAGATGGGGACGCCTTCCTCGACGCAGACCCGGATGATCTCCTGGCGGTCGATCCCGAGTTCCTTGGACAGCTCTTCCGGCGTGAGGTGGTTCGCCATCGACGCTCCTCTCCTGGATAACGAAAAACCCGCCGGCGCAACGCGCTCAGCGGGCTAGAACAAGCCTCCGAATGTCAGTGCCGGATTCAAGGGACCGGCGCTCCCAAAACACTCATCGCCTCACAGGATAATCGGCGGCTGTGACGTACGCAAAGCTCGCCGGCCTCGAGGAGCGCGTGGTCGAGGTCAAGGGCGTCCGGATGCGCTATTTCGTCGGCGGCGAGGGGCCGCCGCTCCTCCTGATCCACGGCCTCGGCGGAGCGGCTGCCAACTGGACGGAGCTCGTCTCGCTCCTGTCAGAGAGGCATCGTCTGCTCGTTCCCGACCTCCCCGGACACGGTGGCTCGTCGGCTCTGCCCGCCGTTTCCGGTCTCGAGCCGTTTGCCGACCGCGTCGCCTTCGTTGCCGAACGCGAGGAGATGCTGCCTGCGACGGTCGTCGGCCATTCGCTCGGCGGCATGGTCGTCCTCCGCCTCGCCCTCCGCCGGCCCGGCGCCGTCTCTGCTCTGGTCCTTGCAGCCGCCGCGGGGCTCAGCATCGGGAACGTGTGGGGGCGCGAGCTGCTCTCGATCTTCACCGTGGTTCGACCGGGGCGGTTGGCCGGATACTCGCGGAGCTGGGTCGCTCGGTCGCGCGCTCTCCGACGGATCGTCTTCGGCGTCGTCTCGGTGGCTGACCCGACGGCCCTGACGAACGAGGCCGTGGAGGGCTTCCTGGCGGCGCACCTGCTGCACACGGATGTCGACGGCGCCTGGCAGGCACTCCGCGTAGACGATCCCCGTCAGGAGCTCGAAGACATCGATTGCCCGGTGCTGGTGCTGTGGGGCGCCGAGGACGTGCAGTTGCCGCTCGACGACGCGTTCGAGTACACGCGACGGTTGCGGGCTCGCCTCCGCGTGATACCCGACTGCGGGCACCTGCTCATCGGCGAGCGACCGGACGCCTGCGCTCGCGCGATCGAGGATTTCCTCGAGTCAAGCGACGGCGGCCTCGAACGGCACCACCTCCGCAGTTGAGGTCGAGGGTGGCGATGGAAGGAACTCGACTCGTCGCGCCACGACCTCGACGCGGCTGCGCTTCTCGCCGTTGTCTTCCCAGGAGCTCGTTCTCAGCCGTCCTTCGACTGCGACCTTGCGCCCTTTCGCGAGATAGTCGGCGCATGTCTGCGCCTGGCGGTCCCAGACCGAGATCCTGAAGAAGTCGGCCTCCTCGTCCTTGCCGCCGCGATCGACGGCGAGCCGGAACGTCGCCAGCCGCTTCTCTTCGCCGAATTCGCGTAGCTCCACATCGGTAGCCAAGTTGCCGATCAGCATCACGAGATTCATCTTCCACTCCTCGGTTGTCGATGAAGACAACGTAGCCGCCAAACTGTGTACGGTCTGTGTCGAGAGCGGCTACCCTGTGTGCCGTTTCGGGGTGTGGCGCAGCCTGGTAGCGCGCTCCGTTCGGGTCGGAGAGGTCCCCAGTTCAAATCTGGGCACCCCGATTTAGGCACGGGGGAAACCATGTTTCCCCCGTGGGCCCCCTTCTTCTTGGATCGGCGAGGCGGGGGTGGGGTAGCGCTCCGGCGTGAGCGCGGTCACGCCTCCGCGCGCGGAGCGTCTGCTCGCCCTAGATGGTCACTCCACCCTGCGTATGCGCGGGTCCGCGAGGCCGAGCAGGAACAAGAACAGAGAGAAGGACATGGCCGCGGCGAGGAGCGTGCCCGGCGAGCCGAGGCCCGACAGCACCGCCCACAGGCCTAGGCCGGCTGGGAGTAGGCCTAGTGAGCCGAACCAGTCCATGCTGATCACGCGCGAGAGCATGTGCGCCGGCACGCGCTGCATCACCATCGTGTCCCACAACGTGATGCCGAAGCCGATGCAGAAGCCGCGCCCCACTTGCGCCAGCGCTGCCCCGGCCAGCGACGGCGAGAGCCCGAGCAGGATGCCGAGCGCGGCGTTGACGGCGAACAAGCCGTAGATCAGGACGCCGCGGCGACGACCAGGCGCAGCTTGGGCGAGGACGACGGAGCCCATCACCATGCCGACTCCTTGCAGCGTGAAGAGCAGGCCGTAGGCTCCGACGCCGCCGTTCCATTCCTGCTCGACGAGCTTGGGCAGGAGGACCTGCATGGCGGCGAAGCCGGTCATGAGTACGAGCGTGAACGTCGCAATCGTTCGCCAGAGCCAATGGACCCGCACGACGTACTCGAAGCCGATCGTCAATTCGCGCCATAACCCTTTCGTCGCTTCCGGCTCGAATACCCGAGGCCGCGCCGG
>DASSXA010000406.1:0-3484 GCA_035704315.1 Gaiellaceae bacterium | reverse complement strand
TCAAGATCGGTCTCCGGGAGAAGCAGCACGAACTCCTCACCGCCCCAGCGTCCTGCGAGGTCGATCTCGCGGACGCTTGCTTGGAGGAGCTCGGCAAAAGCCCTGAGCACCTCGTCGCCCGTCGGATGGCCGAAGCGATCGTTGATCGACTTGAAGTCGTCGAGATCCGCGAGGACGAGGGCAAGCGACTCGCCGAAGCGCCCCGCCCGCGCAAGCTCCTTGTCGAGGGCAGCCGTACACAGGCGCCTGTTCGCGAGACCCGTGAGCCCGTCCACGAGCGCCTGCTTCTCGACAGTGCGATGCCGCTGTGCGTTGCCGAGCGCGATCACGGCGTGCCCAACGAGCCATTCAGCGCTCTCGCGCTGATCGGCGTTGAACCCTTTTCCGACGAGCTCGAGCGTGCCGAACGTCTCCGTTCCCGTCGAGAGCGGAAGCTCGAGCCTCGCGGCGTCGTCGGGATCTCCGCCGCCGAACTCGATCAGCACCTCGCCGCCCGCGACGAGGCGTCCGACCGAAGCTCCGGTCGACTCGACGGCCGTCTCGACGACGACGCGCTCGAGCTCGTCGATGTCGTGCGTCGCGGCAAGGGCCTCGCCGAAGCGAAGCGTCGTCTCTCTGACGCGCCGTCGTTCTTCTTCGAGCTCCTTCACGCGGGCCTGAAGCTGGTCGGCGCGAACGAGCCTGAGGCTGAAGCGTCCCATACGGCTTCCCTCAAGTTGTCGGCGCCGAAGGGCAGGAGCATGAGACCGACTTTCGTGTCTAGGATGCTGCCCGTGCCACGCGCCCGCTACCTCATGGCCCGCCGCCTCGGCTGGTGGGGCATCGCCCTGACCGCCTGGGATCTATGGCGGCGCATTCCGAAGCGACATCGAAAGCGCATCCTGCGCGAGCTGCGCGTGCATGCGCCGATCATGGCCCGCGGGCTGACCCGCGAGGCTCGCCGCATGCGGGACGCGGCGCGGGCCGCAGCTCCTCGAAAGCCTTAACCGAGAACTTCTCTGACGATGCGCTCCTGCTCCTGCAGGTGCGCCGTCGGATAGCCCTCGCTCGGGCTCGCACGCCACGGCCGGCCGACGTAGCGCAGAGGCACCCGGCCGCCGATTGCTTCCTCCAGCCGGTGCCGGATCGCTCGCCACGGGCCCATGTTCTGCGGCTCCTCTTGCGCCCAGACGACCTCGTCGAGAGCGGGGTAGGAGGCGACGAGCGCCGCCGCGTCCTGGGTCGGGAACGGATAGAGCTGCTCGACGCGCGCGACTGCGATGTCTCCGCGCGCAGCCCGCCGCTCGTGGCCGACGATGTCGTAGTAGACCTTGCCGGAGACGAGCACGAGCCGCCGCACCTGCGCGTGGTCGCCGGTGTCGTCGATGACGGGTTGGAAACGGCCTTCGGCGAGCTCGTCGAGCCGGCTGCCGGCGTCCTTCAAGCGCAGGAGCCCCTTCGGCGTCATCACGACGAGGGGACGAGCATTCGGATCGAGCGCCTGCCGTCGGAGCAGATGGAAAAACTGCGCCGAGGTCGTCGTGTTCGCGATGCGGATGTTCTCCTGGGCGGCGAGCTGCAGAAAGCGCTCGAGCCGGGCGCTGGAATGCTCCGGCCCGTTTCCCTCGTAGCCGTGCGGCAGAAAGAGTGTCAGCCGTGACGTCTGCGACCACTTCGAGAGGCCGGAGACGAGGAACTGGTCGACGATGATCTGGGCGCCGTTGATGAAGTCGCCGAACTGCGCCTCCCAGATCACGAGCGCCTCGGGCGCGCCGACCGAGTAGCCGTACTCGAAGCCCAGCGCGGCGTACTCCGAAAGCGGCGAGTTGTAGACCTCGAAGGAGGCCTGCGCCTCCGCGAGGCTCTTCATCGGTGTGTACTGCTCGCCGGTCCCGGGGTCGTGGAGGACGAGGTGGCGGTGAGAGAACGTTCCCCGCTCCGTGTCCTGGCCCGTCAGTCGAATCGGGATCCCTTCCACAAGAAGGCTCGCGAAGGCAAGCGCCTCAGCCTGGCCCCAGTCGATCTCCCCTTGTTCAATCGCCTGCAGGCGACGGTCGAGCTGGCGCTTCAGCTTTGGGTGAACGGTGAAGCGCTCGGGCACCGTGAGGAGCTCCTGGTTCAGCTGCCGCAACCTGTCCGCCGAAACGGACGTGATCACGTCGGAGCCGTTGGTCGGCGGCGTCCGCTCGCTCGGCGTCGTCGGTGCGCCGAAGGTGGCCTTGAGCTGCTCGTGCGCCTGTCGGAGGCGGCTTTCCGCCTGCTTGGCGAGCGCGTCCGCTTCCTCCTCCGTGACGACCTCCTCGTCGACGAGCTGGGCGGCGTACTGCTCACGTACGCTCGGGTGTTCCTGGATCCGCTCGACCATCAGCGGCTGGGTGTACGCCGGCTCGTCGCCCTCGTTGTGACCGTGGCGCCGGTAGCCGACGAGGTCGATGACGAAGTCGTGACCGAACCGCCGTCGGAAAGCCAACGCGAGCCGAATCGAGGCGACCGCCGCCTCGGGATCGTCGGCATTGACGTGGACGATCGGGACGTCGAAGCCCTTGGCGAGGTCGCTCGAGTACCGGGTCGAGCGCCCATCGGCCGGATCGGTCGTGAAGCCGACCTGGTTGTTGGCGATCACGTGGAGCGTTCCACCGGTCGAGTAGCCGTCGAGGCCCTCGAGGTTGAAGGTCTCGGCGACCACCCCCTGCCCTGGGAGCGAGGCGTCTCCGTGGATGAGCACCGGCAGTGCCACTCTGGGGTTGTGCAGGCCTTCGCGCGTCGAACGATCGGTTTGCTCGCTCCGCGCGAGACCTTCGACAACGGGGTCGACGGCCTCCAGATGACTGGGATTGGCGGCGAGCTTCACGGTGATGTCTCCGGAGGGCGTCTTGCGGCGGCCTTCGGCGCCGAGGTGGTACTTCACGTCGCCGCTCGCTCCGGCGGGTTGAGCCGACAGGGCCTCCAGCGTGCGCTCACCCTCGAACTCGCGCAGGATCGTGTTGTACGGCCGTCCGATCACGTGGGCGAGGACGTTCAGCCGGCCGCGGTGTGCCATGCCGACGACGACTTCGTGTGCTCCGTCCTCGACGGCACCCTCGATCGCCGTGTCCAGCATCGGCACGAGCACGTCGAGCCCTTCGATCGAGAACTGCTTCTGCCCGAGGAACGCCCGCCGCAGGTAGCGCTCGAGTCCCTCGACCTCCGTGAGTCGCGCGAGCAGACGGCGCTTCTCGTCCGCGGAGAGCGGCGTTCGGTACTTGCCCGACTCGATCGCCTGACGCAGCCAGACACGCTCCTGGTGGTCGGAGATGTGCTCGATCTCGTAGGCGCTCGTGCCTGAATAGGTCTGCTGGAGCTTCGGAAGGACATCCGCGAGGGTCTCCCCAGGGAAGTAGACCCGCAGGAGGCGCGCCGGGACCTGCTCCTGGAGCTCCGATGTCAGCGGCGGGACCAGCCGCTCCGGCTCCAACGCGGGATCGCCGACGGGCTCCGAGCCCAGGGGGTCCAGGTGGGCGGCGAG
>DASSXA010000348.1:0-3395 GCA_035704315.1 Gaiellaceae bacterium | reverse complement strand
GTCGGCGTCGAGATCCTCCTGGAAATTCGCCTCCTCGGTGATGTCCGCCTCTTCGACGCTCAGGCGTTCGACCAGAACTTCCTTGATGCGCTCGAAGACTTCGTCGCGGGACGCTGCCATGTCACCTCGCTTGCGTTAGGGGATTACGGGCGCGCCGATTCTACGGAACCGGAGCGCGCAAGGGCTCGACTTCGCGTCCGCGGTAGGTCTTGCAATTCGGGCAGACGTGATGAGGCCGCTTCGGGCGGTGGCAGACAGGGCACTCGTTCAGGCGCGGTGCCTCGAGCTTGTGCTGCGCGCGTCGCTTGTCGCGGCGGGACTTCGATGTTTTTCGCTTAGGGACTGCCATCGCGGCGCCGGAGTATAGCTATGGTTTGCTCCGAGCCTTCGGGCTCGCCCTATGCGCGTTCACTGATCGACAGACGACTTTCTTCCCCTCGCGATCAGGAGGACCGCATGCGCACGGCCAGCGGCATGCTTGCCGCAGCGAACATCACGAAGAGTTATGGCTCCGAGCTCGTCCTCGACGGCCTGTCGGTCATCGTGCCGCCGCGTGCGCGAATCGGGGTCGTGGGGCCGAACGGGAGCGGTAAGACGACGCTGCTCCGTGTGCTCGCCGGCCTGGAGACGCCGGATTCGGGGCTCGTCGAGCGGCGTCCGGCATCCCTGACCGTCGGATACCTCCCGCAGGACGGGGTCGTCCCGATCACGGACGTTCCGTCCTGGAAGCTCCGCAAGTCAGCGACCAGGCTCGGGCTCGAGGTTGACCCGGAGCTTCCGGCGGAGGCGCTCTCAGGCGGCCAGTTCGCGCGGGCGAAGCTGGCTGCACTCCTTGCCGCCGATCACGACGTCCTGCTGCTCGACGAACCGACGAACGACCTCGACTTCGACGGGCTTGCCCTGCTGGAGCGCTTCGTTGCGGAAACCGAGAGCGCGCTCGTGATTGTCTCGCACGACCGCGCGTTTCTCGAGCACGCCGTCGAGCATGTTGTCGAGTTCGAGGCCGAGACACGGCGGGTCCTGGAGTTCGCCGGCTCGTGGGGCGAGTACGAGCGCGTGCGGGCGCTCGCGCGTGACCGTCACGAGTCTGTCTACGCGCACTACGCCGGAGAACGCGATCGGTTCACGGCGCTCCTCCACGACCGCCGCACGCAGGCGCGAGCCGGCGGCAAGCAGGCAAACCGCCGCGGTACTCACGCGCTGATGTCCAAGGTTCGTTCCGCGAAGAAGCGTCTCGAGCGGCTCGAACGGGTCGAGAAGCCGTGGGAGCCGTGGCGGCTGCACTTCGAGCTTCGTTCCCAGCGAGCGGGCCAGGTCGTCGCCCGACTCGACGGCGTAGTCGTCGAGCGCGGCGACTTCCGCCTCGGCCCGGTCGACCTCGAGCTTCGACACGGCGACCGGCTCGCCGTGACCGGGCCGAACGGGAGCGGAAAAACGACGTTGATCGGCGCCCTGCTCGGCGATCTACCCCTCCGAGCCGGTCGGCGCTACCTCGGTCCGGGAGTCAAGCTCGGCAAGCTGGAGCAGCAGCGCTCGCAGTTCGCCGGGCAAGTGCCGCTGCTCGAGACGTTCTGTGCAGTGAGCGGCCTGCCGCCGGCCGACGCACGGACACTCCTGGCGAAGTTCGCGCTGCGTGGCGACGCCGTCTTCCGGTCCTCGTGGTCGCTTTCACCCGGTGAGCGAACGCGCGCCGGCCTCGCACTGCTCTCGGCGCAGGGCGTCAATACGCTCCTCCTCGACGAGCCGACGAACCACCTCGACCTCGAGGCCATCGAGGAGCTCGAAACCGCCCTCGAGGGCTACGAGGGGACGATCGTCCTCGTCACGCACGACCGCCGGCTGCTCCAGCGGTTCGAGCCGACGCAGACGCTAGAGCTTCCCGCGTAGCTCTTCGAGCGCCGACCAGCGCGGGTCGGCCTGCTCATCCTCGTGCTCGTGCGGTCTCTCGTTGAGGTTCTCGCCGCAAACGGCGCAGAGGCCCGCGCAGTCCTCGCGGCAGAGGATCTGCTCGGGGAGCTCCACGGCGATCGCATCGCGCGCCCAGTCCGAGAGCCGAAGCTGGTTGTCCGCGACATACGGCGTGCGCAGCTCGTCGGACTCACCGGGGCTCGTAGCCTGGTACTCCCGCGCATGGATCGAGAGATCGAGAACGGCGTCCTCGAGACAGCGGTAACACGGCCCATGGAGGCGAACGGGGAAGCTCAACTCGAACGTCGTGCCGCTCGTCCCGCGGTTGATGACGAGCTCGGCGCCGACGTTTTCGGGCACGGGCAGATAGCGCTGCCCGCCGAGCTCGAACGGCGAGAGCGCGATCTCCTGCTCGTCCCGGTACTCCTCGCCGGGACGGAGCTTGGCCTGTCTCAGGTCGAACGTGGTCACGGCGAGTCAGGGTAGCGCTGAGCCCAGTGCTCGGCGGCGACGCGCTCAAAGAACTCCAATGCCTCCTCTTCCGAGGGAAACGAGCGGATGTTCTCCTCGGCGAAGCGCTCGGCAAGCGGCCACTCGAGGGTCTTGACTCGATCGGCGAACGCCTCGTTGTCGTACGGCGTTCGCATGTGCTCGACGCCGGGCCCGAGCCGCAACCAGTGCGCGCCCGGCGCCCCATAGGCGAGTCCGACACTCCCCGCGTTGACCACCCGTCGGCCGTCGACGGAACGGTCGAATTGCATGTGCGTGTGGCCGCAGACGACGAGATCGGCCTCGACGTCGGCCAGCATCTCGCGCAGCCACTCGTCGGGTGTCGTCTTCAGGATCATCTCCTCGTCGCTGCGCGGTGAGCCGTGGCAGAAGAGGACGCGGCCGATTCCGTCCACATCGAGCTCGACCTGCTCGGGCAGGCCGGCGATGAACTCCCGGTGCCGGTCCTCGAGCTGACCGACGACCCACTCGTCGACGAGGCCGCCGGACGGACCGCTGAGCAGCTCGCGATCGGCATTCCCCCGAATCCAGAGCGCGTCGAGCTCCTTGATCCTGTCGAGCGTCTCGGCCGGGAGCGGGCCAGCCGCCAGGTCGCCGCCGAAGACGAGCTGCGCGTCGCCGGCCTGCGTGAGCACGGCCTCGAGCGCCGGGAGATTCCCGTGCACGTCATAGAGCGCGGCGACGCGCTGCGTCGTCAACGGCCGCGCCGGCAAAGCCGCCGCGGCCTCTTCCGGTCGGCGTCGCCTAGTCGACGCCTACTCGTACGGCTGATCGTCGTTGGAGCCCGCCGCCGCGACACCCGCGACAACGGTTTCCTGCGAGCGCTCGTGCAGCCGCTCTCGTCCGCGCTTGACCGCGCCGAGGAACTTGTCGAGATTGACCTCGAGCGTCGACAGGATGCTGTCGGCCCAGTCCTCCATCTCGAGCCGCGTCTCGCGGGCCTGCCGCCGCGACTCGTCGATGATCTCCTGGGCCTG
>DASSXA010000283.1:0-4879 GCA_035704315.1 Gaiellaceae bacterium | reverse complement strand
ACGTCATGAGGAGCCCATACCGGAGACGGATTTTTTCGGCGTTCGGCGCAGCGGCGATCCTCGCAGTCGCCGGCGCGGCGCTCGCCGGAGTGTCGTCGGCGTCGCCGACGGCAAAGGCACAGCTGGCAGGAGCGCCGAAGTTCATCGTGCGCTACGAGGGCAGCCTCGACGCTACCTGGCACAACTACTCACCGGTGGAAGTACCTGATCCGAGCCACACGTTCCGGTGCAGTGGAGGCGACGGCTCCGGATCGCTGACGAGCTCGGTTCGCCCTGGCAGCAAGAAGTTCGTCATCCGAGTCGGCAAAGAGCCCGGTGGCAGCTGGATCGACATCGACTTCAGTCGCAACCCCAACAAGAACGGCATGGACGACTACGCCGTAGTGACCTCCAACCGGACAGCCCAGGAGTGGTTCATGAGGTACTCCGGCCACGAGTGCAAGCGCTTCGATTTCGAAGAACCGGGTTGCGGAGCGCATACCGTCACCGGCGGCGTCGCGCCCCTCAGTTCCGCCAACGGCTTGAATTCAGGCGTCAACCCCGTCTATCGCCTTTACATCGGGTGGCCACTCGAGCCGGAGACGATCGGTTGCGGCGACGGCATCGTCCTTCCGCCGGGCTTCGGGTACGGCTGGGAGGCGGCGACGTTTCACCTCAAGCAGCTCTATCGCTGCGGCCTCAAGAAGCCGCGGCGCTGCAAGATGACGATAGGCCGGGAGCGGACCTACGTGCACAACGTCACGGACGGCGGCGTGACGTACGAATCGACCGTGCACATCAAGTGGTCGATGACGTTCCAGGCCGCAGGGCGCGGCTAACGGCGCGACCACGATCAGCGAGCGCTAGCGTTTGCTCATGATCGTCGACCGCGCGGTCTACCGTGACGGTCGTCGGACGGCGGAGCCCGACGACTTCGCCGAGCTGCACGCGGCGTGCAAGGCCGGCGACGCCGTCGCGTGGTTGGGGCTGTACGAGCCGGACGCGGAGGAGTTCTCCACGATGGCGCGCGAGTTCGACCTACACGAGCTTGCCGTCGAGGACGCTGTCAAGGCGCATCAGCGTCCGAAGCTCGAGCGCTACGGCGACACGCTCTTCCTCGTCGTTCGGCCGGCCCGTTACGTCGACGAGACGGAGACGGTGTTGTTCGGCGAGGTCGCGGTCTTCGTCGGCCCGCAGTTCGTGATCACCGTCCGTCACGGCGACGCGCCGGAATTGGGGCCGGTGCGCCGTCGGCTCGAGGCGCGTCCGGAGCTGCTCCGGCGCGGCCCGATGGCGATCTTGTACGCGATCGTCGATCACGTCGTCGACGGCTATGCACCGGTTATCGCCGGCCTCGAGCACGACATCGACGAGATCGAGGACGAGGTCTTCGGCGGCAGCCCAACCGTGTCCCGTCGCATCTATGAGCTGAGCCGAGAGGTCATCGAGTTCCAGCGTGTGACGGTCCCCCTGGAGGACATCCTTGGGCGGCTACGAGACGAGGTGGGCGTCGATGGGGAGGAGGGGCGCTACCTACGCGACGTCCAGGACCACGCCATCCGGGCCAAGGAGCAGGCAGACGCGTTCCGCGCGCTGCTCGAAAACATCCTCAGCGTCAATCTGACGCTGGAAACGAAAGCGCTGAGCGAGTCGTCGCATGCGCAGAGCGAACAGGTGAAGCGCATCTCGGCCTGGGCGGCGATCCTCTTCGCTCCCACACTGGTCGGGACGACCTACGGCATGAATTTCGACCACATGCCCGAACTGCACTGGACGCTCGGCTACCCCTTCGCTCTGGCGCTGATGCTGCTGGTCTCCATCAGCCTCTACGTCGTCTTCAAGCGCCACCGCTGGATCTGAGGCGCGATTGCGCGAGCCAAGGGCAGGCCCGCCGCCGTCGACGGCGGGCCTGATCGCCTAGAAGTCGCAGCCCGGATCGGCCGCGTCGAGCCGGAACGGCGCTGTGCCCGCCGCCCCCGGCACGAGATACGTCGCCCAGAGCTCGACTTCTGTCGCGCCGAGGTTGAGCGCTGTGTGCACGTTCTCGTCACCGCGGTCGACGAAGCTCTGCCCGGCCGTGTACGTCCGGCCGGAGCAGGTCGGGTCGCTGGCGTAAACGACCGTCAGTGCACCCGTCTTCACCGTCACGAGCACTGGCCCGGGATGGCTGTGCCAGCCCGTCGTGCCGCCCGGCGCGATCCTGATCTGCTGCGTGACGAAGTCGACCGAGCTCTTCGTCTTCAGCTTGATCCCGGCAGCGGTGTGGAGGTTGAGCTCGTCGGCATTCGTCCCGCGCGCCTGGACGGGCGCCGCGATGATGCCGATCCCGGGTGTCGCCAGTGCCGTGCCCACGATCGCAAACAGGCCGATCACGACGAACGTCACGATGATCTTCATCTGGCGTCGTTTCATCGCTTGTCGCCTTCCATTGCTCTCCTTTCCGTCTGTTCGCTGCTCGTCCCGAGCCGTGCCTGCCGGACGAGGTCGAGCGCAAGCTCGGCCGAGAAGTCGATTCCGTGTGCCTGAGAGGCGTGCCGTCGAACGGCGTCCACGGAGGCGGCCTCGTCGGCCTCTCGAACCTCGTAGCCGCAGTCGCAGCGGAGGGTCTTGAAAGCGAACATGTCGCCGCTCATACTTCGGGCCTGCGGTTAGAGTCCCGCTAGCGCGCCGCTAGCTAGCGGCTTGGCACGGAGGGCGCGCTGGTCGTTCGGATCTCGCTTACTGAAAATCTTGCCGTCGAGGCCGACGGCGCAACGCTCGATGAACGACGCTTCCCCGGCCGGCAAGGGCGGATCGTGTTCGCCTACCTTGCTGCTGAGAACGGCCGGCCTGTTCCTCGCGACGAGCTCGCAGAGCTCCTCTGGGGCGACGAGCTACCAGCGACCTGGGAGAAGGCGCTCAGGGTGCTGATGACGAAGCTGCGCGCACTGCTCGAGGAGTGCGGCATCGACGGCTCGACCGCCCTCACGAACGCGTTCGGCTGCTACAAGCTCACGCTGCCCGTCGGCGCCTGGATCGACGTCGAGGCGGCGAAGGAGGCCGCGGAGCATGCCGAAGCGGCGCTCGCTGAGGGCGACCTCGGCGAAGCTCGCTCACAGGCGAGTGCGGCCGCTGCGGTCGCACGGCGAAGCTTCCTCCCGGGCGAGGACGGATCGTGGGTGGAGGACAGGCGCCGCGACCTCCGCGAGCTCCTCGCGCGTTCGCTCGAATGCCTTCGCGACGCGTCCTTCGAGGGGGGTGAGTTTGCGGAGGCCGCCCGCTACGCGGAAGAGGTGATCCAGCTGGAGCCATTCCGAGAGAGCGGTTACCGCCGGCTGATGCAGGCCCATGCCGCCGGCGGCAACCCGGGCGAGGCTCTTCGTGTGTACGAACGCTGCCGGCGGTTCTTTGCGGACGAGCTCGGCGCTTACCCGTCGCCCGAGACGGAGTCGCTCTACCGCGGACTTCTCAGCGCACCTGCTCCGGTTGGACCGTCCCCGCCCGAGGCAGTGGTCGAGCACGAACCACGGCCGGCACGCCCACGGCGTCGGCCGACCTGGTCGTCAGTTGCGGCGGCCGTGGGAGTGCTCGCACTGGCGGCTGGTGCGGTTGCGCTAATCGGCGTCAAGGCCGCCGGCGGCGATGCCCGGACCCCGCCTGCGGTGCTGCCGAACAGCCTTGTCCGGATCGACCCGCGAACGCTCGAGCCGACGGACGTCGTGCCGATCGGCGACGCACCCGACCTCGTCGTCCTCGCCGGCGGCTTCGCCTGGGTGGTACATCACGCTCTTCGGGACACGCCCAATGGCGCCCTTCGGAACGCGGGCGACCGGACGCTCACGCGGGTCGACCTGTCGACCGGTGAAGACAAGGTGGTGGGCGGCGGGGTTGCACCGTGCGGGCTCGCGGCCGATCCGTCGGGCGACGTGTGGGTTGCGAACTGTTTTGACCCGGACTTCGGCGCACGCGCCAACGTCGTGCGTATCAACGCGAAAACGCTCGCCTTCGAGGCGACATGGCCGATCCCGGGCCGCGACGATTTCTACCGCGGACTTGCCTACGGCGGCGGCTCACTCTGGCTGTCCGAGGTGGCCGGCCGAAGTTGCCGAACCGGGTCGCCTTGCCGGCTCGACCCGCACGCGCGCCACACCATCACGGAAATCGACCCGCAAACGGGGACGTGGCACTCGATTCCGCTTGCTCGCCCGGTCAGCCCCCTCGCATGGTCAGAGGGATACGGCGACCTCTGGATGAGCAACTTCGACGTCGGAAGCGTCTCACGATTGCACGCAAGAACCGAGCTGGTGGACGAGACAATCGACGGGGTTGCCCTAAATCCCGGGAGTATCGTTGTCGTTGGGGACAACGTCTGGGTCGCGGACTGGTCAGCCCCGAAGGTCGTGCGTCTGCGTGCAGTCGGCCGAGCCAGGCCGCGCAGCGTTCTCCTGCCGGTGAGGAGCGAGGCCGGTGTCTGGCTGCTCGCAGCGGGGGCGGGCGCAGTGTGGGCGACGACGCCGCGAGATGGGACGCTGTGGCGGATCGACCCGAAGACGAACGAGCCGACCCGCATCGCGATGCCGTACCTGCCGACCGGCGTCGCGGCGGACGACAACGACGTCTGGGTGACCGTGCGAGCCAACTGAACGGCGGGGATCTAGCCGAACGTGAACGCGTAGGCCTCGACGCCCGCAGCATCGAAGGCGATCTCGAACGTGCGGTCGGTGATCGATCCCGGGTGCCGGATCAGCTGATACAGCCGCGGTTGGACAAGCGTTCCGTGGCCCGCTTCGTCGACGTCGAGCCCGTGAGCGTCGCCGGGAGACTCTCCGTCGACGAACACGCGGAACGGCACGTCACCCTCTCGCGGTCGCAGAACGAGATTCACATCGCGGGCGTGGAAGCGGAACCGAATACGCCCGTC
>DASSXA010000113.1:0-4193 GCA_035704315.1 Gaiellaceae bacterium | reverse complement strand
CGGCTGCAGGCTCGGATCGCCCGTGAGCTCGAAGAGGTCCTCCGAGGCGTAGCGGTAGCTGAGCACGTCGTCGAATGGCTGGCCGTCGAGTGAGACCTCGAGCAGATCGACCGTGTCCATCACGTCCTCCGCGATCCCGCTGAGGAAGTCGTAGAGCGACTGGCCGGGCGGAGGCTCGAAGCCCGGAAATGCGGGGCACGGGTAATCCTCTACGTCGGCGCCGATGTACAGGAACAGCGCCTTGTGCGCTGGAATCGTGCAGCTGCGAGTGCCGCTGAAGACCGGTGGGCCGGCAATTCGCGCGATGAACCAGACCGGCCCGTGCTGGTCGACGGCGCAGTTGGCGCCTGTGTCGTCGAACAACGGGCTCCGGTCGAGCGGCTGTCGGTAGATCCACTGGGTCGCGCGCTCACCCCACGTGGCGATGTCGGCGCCGTAGGGATGGGACTTCTTCGGAAAGAGCATTGGATTCGGGTTCGAGCTCGAACCCGCCTGAGCGGCTGCGGGCGCCAGGGCCAGGAGCAGACTGCCTGCGAGGAGCAGAAGGATTCGGCGCATGAGACCCTCCCGTGACGGAGTTTTGAGAGCAGCTCGGTCACGCTAGGCAGGCCTGCTCGACCAAGCTCGCCGTTTTCGGACGAGATCAGGAGACGCGCGTCAGCTGGGCCGCCACGACCCGCCAGCGGCCATCGAGCAATCGCCAGACGTCTGTGTAGCGGATTGACGTCGGCGAGCCGTCGCGGATGCTGTGGGTCACGCCGTGAACGAGGACGACGTCGCCCAGCGGACGTACGTCGACCTCGTCGTAACTCATGTCGCTCACGCCCGAGCCTTCGGTGGTGCGCCGAAGGAACTCCGCTTTGTCGATGCGGCCTCCGTCGGCGAGCGTGCAGACGAAATCGTCACTTAGGTACTGGGCAAACCAATCCGTGTCGGATTCGACGACGGCCCGGAGGTAGTCCGCATTAAGGCCGTGGAGGCTCGCCACCACTTCGATCTCGTCGGTCTCTGAAGTCAGTTGCATTCCGAAAGAGTGCGGGCTCGACGACGAGCATTCTCGCCGGATTCGGACAAGCTGAAACAAAGGTGTCCGGATCCGGCCAGTCCCGAGCGCTGCCGCCGGTCATAGTGAGGCTGTGCCTGGATTCTCGGCCGTCGTCACCACCGGTATCTACTGCCGGCCGGGGTGCTCGGCACAGCCTCGGGCTGAGAACGTCAGGGCCTACCCGCTCGCCGCCGCCGCCGAGGCGGCCGGCTACCGCGCGTGCCTGCGCTGCCGGCCCTACCGCTCGCCGCAATCCTTTTCGTGGGACGCGCCGGAGCTCGTCTGCCGCGCGGTGCGGCTGATCCTCGACGGCGGGCTCGACGGGAGCAGCGAGATCGAGCTCGGCGCGCGGCTCGGCGTCTCGGCACGGCACCTTCGCCGACTCTTCACCGTCCACCTGGGTGTCACGCCCGACGGTCTCGCGCGATCGGCCCGAGCACACTTCGCCCGTCGCCTGCTCGACGACACCGACCTCACCATCACCCAGATCGCCTACGCAGCGGGCTTCGGGAGCCTGCGGCAGTTCAACCGTGCCTGCCAGGAGATCTTCAGGGCGTCACCCCGAATGCTGCGGGCACGACGGCGCAAGAGCGACCGCCTCGTCGCCGACGGCGGCCTGGCGCTGCGGCTGTCCTTTCACGGCCCGCTCGACTGGGAGTCGATGGTTGCGTACTTCGCCGCTCAGGCGATTCCCGGCGTGGAGCACGTCGACGGGAGCACCTATCGACGGACGATCGTGATCGATGGAGACGCCGGCGTTCTCGAGCTCTTTCCCGGCGGCGAGGACCACCTCGTGCTCCTCGCTCACCTGCCGCACTGGGAAGAGCTCATCCACGTGGTCGACCGGGCGCGCCGGATCGCCAGCCTCGACTTCGATCTGGAATCGGCGTCAGAACGACTCGCGCGCGATGCGGTCGTCGGGCCGCTGCTGAGGGAGCGACCAGGCGTTCGCCCGCCCGGCACCTGGGATGCGTTCGAGACCGGCGTACGAGCGATCATCGGCCAACAGCTCACGGTGGCCGCCTCCGCGGCGATCGCCGGCCGCCTCGTCGAGCGGCTCGGCGGCTCCGTCCCTGGACTGGAACAGCTGCGCCTGAGCCGGACGTTTCCCTCCGCCGAGACCCTTGTCGCCGCTGATCTCGCCGGCCTGGGCCTCACCAATGCACGGGCCGAGGCCGTTCGCTCCTTCGCGCGTGACGCCGTCGAGGACGCCATCCGTCTGGACGGCAGCATGAGCCTCAACCAGCTCGTTGCCGCGGTCACCGCCGTCGACGGCCTCGGGCCGTGGACGGCCCACTACCTCGCTCTCCGGCTCGGGGAGCCTGACGCCTGCCCGACCACCGATCTCGCCCTTCGGCAGGCCCTCGCTCCACGAATCGGTCGTTCGGGACGCAAGCTCGAGCAGGTGAGCGACCGCTGGCGGCCCTGGCGGGCGTTGGCGACGGCGCAGCTCTGGGCGGCCGATCGCGTGCGTCCTGCCGAGCTACGCGAAACGGCCTGACGCCCTCAGGAGAGGGCCTCCTCCTCGGCCCAGGCGGCGGAAACCGCGTCCATGTGCTCGTACGCGGCCCCGATCGTGGTCATTACTTTGCGAGCGCGTGGAATTCGCCTTCGCTCCCGCCGCGGCTGCTGCCGTTGTCGCCGGTCTCGGTCTCGAGTCACGCTTGTTTGCGCCGAGCCGAGCGCCCGGACGTGGGGAGGCGATCATCTGGAGCGCCGGCTGGCTCCTGCTCGCAGTCGTCGTCGCGGCCGTTATCGCGCTGACGGGCGGTCCCGCGGGCGAGTGGACAACCGTCTATCTGATCGAGCGCTCGCTCTCGCTCGACAACGTCTTCCTGTTCTCGCTTCTCCTCGCGTTCTTCGTCGTGCCGCCGGAGCTGCGCGGGCGCGTCATCGCGCTCGCTATCGCCGGCGCTCTCGTGCTGCGAGGAGTAGCAATCGTCGCGGGCGTGGCGCTGATCGAGAGTGTGGAGGTCGTCATCTATGCGTTCGGAGTCCTCCTCGTCTACGTCGCCTACCGCACGTTCCGCGGCGCCGCCGAGGAGTCCGACCCGGCTGCGAATCCGATTCTGCGTTTCATCCGGCGCGCCATCCCGACCACGAGCGAGTTCCGCGGCCGCCGGTTGTTCATCCGCGAGGCCGGTCGGCTTTACGGCACGCCGCTACTCCTCGTGGTCGTCGCAATCATCCTCGCCGACATCGCGTTCGCCGTCGACTCGATCCCCGCGGCCTTCGCGGTGACCCGCGACCCCGTCGTGATCTGGACGGCGAACGCGTACGCGCTTCTCGGCCTCGCCTCACTCCTTGCCCTCGTCGACATCCTCGTTCGGCGCTTCCGCTACCTGGGCAGAACGATCGCGCTCATTCTCGGTTTCGTCGGGATCAAGATCCTCGCCGCCGACCTCGTCCACATCGGCGACTTCGGCTCGCTCGCCGTCATCGCGTCCCTCCTTGCAGGTGGCATCGTCGCCTCGCTCGTTGCCGATCGTGTCGACCCGCCTCATCCGGCGGAGGAGGCCGCGAGACGTCCGCCTCGTTGCCCGCGGGAGCTCACGCCCCCAACGGCGCCGCCGAGCAGCCATCCCAGCAGTTAGGCGACCTCGGGAGGCCGCCGCCCAATGGCTTCAGCGCGGCCTGAGCTCAGAGGTCGCGCTTATAGGTGCGCCGGCGGGCGAACTCCTCGTAGCCCGCTCGTTCGAACGCCTTGATCATGCCGATGTTGTCGCGATCACAGTCGCCGCGGATCTCCTCCGCGCCGCTTTCGAGCAGTCGCCCGGTGCCGCGGCGGACGAGTTGCGGAGCGAGACCTCGGCCCCGCCGCTCAGGAACGATGCCGACGTAGGAAATAACAGCGGCGGTCGGGTTTCTCGCGGCCATGATCACGCCGGCGAGGGTGCCGTCGGCGGTGTAAGCGAGCTCCCACCATTCGGGCCGGTAGTCCAAGCCCTGCTCGTCGCGGAAGTCCGCCCGGGCCGCACCCAGCGTTCCGTTCTCCTCGATGCCCCGCGTGATCCAGGAGTCGCGAATGCCTTCATAGGTCGCTGCGATCGCCTGGACGAACGCGTCTTCTCCGACCTCCGGCAACGCCCGAAAGGTCAGCGAGTGTTCTTCCCGCGCTTCGTCCGGCGCCGAGCCCGAGTACCGCCAG
>DASSXA010000101.1:0-5615 GCA_035704315.1 Gaiellaceae bacterium | reverse complement strand
GGGCGCCGACCTCATCCTTTTCGGACAGCAGGCCGGCGACTCCGACGGCGCGGTGCTTTGGGCCGCCGTCGCAGACCGGCTACGGCGTCCGGTGATCTCGCAGGTTGCCGAGCTCACCGTTGGTGACGGAAAGGTGACCGGCAAGCGTCAGACGGAGTTCGGCTACGACACGATCGAAGCGCCCCTTCCCGCGGTCGTCGCCGTCTCCGACGCGATCAACGAGCCTCGCTACCCCTCGCTCAAGGGGATCATGGGCGCCCGCTCGAAGCCGCAGCGCACTCTCTCCGTCTCCGAGCTCGGGGTCGACGGGGGAGGCGTCGGCGAATCAGGCTCCAAGACGGTGGTGGAGGGTCTCAACGATCCGCCGCCGCGGGGTGACACGGTCAAGATCGAGGACGACGGAAACGCCGCCGAGAAGATCGTCGAGTACCTGGCGGAGAAGAAGGTGCTGTAGTGCCCACGCTTGTCTTCCTCGAGCACCACGAGGGCGAGCTGCTCAAGCCGGCGCTCGGCGTCCTGTCGAAAGCGGCCGAGCTGGGCGGAGACGTTGCGGGTGTCGTGCTGGGCTCCGGAGTCAGGGACCTGGCGGCAACGGCGGGCGCCTACGGTGCGTCGAAGGTCTACGTCGCCGACAAGCCCGAGCTGGAGAAGCCGCTGCCGCAGCCGCGCGTCGATGCGCTGGCGGGCCTCGTACGCGACCAGGGCTTCGACACCGTTCTCTTCGCCTCCTCGGTTCTGTCGGCCGATGTCGCTGCCGGTCTGTCGGCGCGGCTCGGTGCCGGGCTCAACTGGGACCTGACCGACCTCGTCCAGGTTGACGGCACCCTGATCGGAAAGCGGCCCGCGCTCGGAGACACCGTCTATGTAGACGTCGGCTGGAACGGCGGACCACGGCTGGCGCTGATCCGCGCAGGAACCTTCGACCCCAAGGAGTCGGGCGGGGAGGCGGAGGTCGAGGACCTCGACGTGGGCTTCGAGGACTTCTCGCTCGGGGCGACCATGGTCGAGCAAGCACACGCCGAGAGCGAGGGACCGTCGATCGAGGACGCCGATGTCATCGTCGCTGGCGGCCGGGGCCTGGGCTCCCCCGACGACTTCAAGCTCGTGGAGGAGCTCGCCCAGGCGCTCGGCGGCGCGGTGGCGGCGACACGTGCGGTCGTCGACGCCGGGTGGTACCCCTACGCGACCCAGGTAGGACAGACCGGGAAGACGGTTTCGCCGAAGCTTTACGTCGCCTGCGGGATCTCGGGGGCGATCCAGCACAAGGTCGGCATGCAGAGCTCCGGCGTCATCGTCGCGATCAACAAGGATCCCAACGCGCCGATCTTCGACTTCTGTGATCTGGGAGTTGTCGGCGACCTGCACGAGATCGTTCCCAAGCTGACGGAGCTCGTCCGCCAGAGGAAATCCTGAAACGCTACGCGTCTTAGGATCACGCAGCATGCGTTCCAGGAGTGACAACCGCATCGCCGCGTGAGACCGGCTGATTTTCCTCCACCGTTCGACCCCGCCGAGTTCGTTGCAGCCCCGAGCGATCCGCCAGAGGAGCGAATCGATGTCGGGGTGCTGATCGTCGGAGCGGGCCCCGCCGGGCTCGCCTGTGCGATCCGCTTGGGACAGCTGATCGAGGAGTCGCCGGAGATGGCCGAGCGCCTCGGCGAAGTGCCCGTAGCCGTTCTCGAGAAGGGGAAGGGGGTCGGTGCCCACCTCGTCTCGGGCGCAGTCGTGAACCCACGGGGGCTTCGGCGTCTCTATCGGGGCCGGGGAGTGCGTATCGAGGACATCCCCTCGTACGGCGCGGTCGACCACGAGAGCGTCTACTACCTGACCAACCGGTCCGCGCTGCGGATCCCGACACCGCCGACGATGCGCAACGACGGGAACTTCGTCGCGTCGCTCTCGCAGCTCTCGCGCTGGCTCGCGGAGCAGGCGGAGCTAGGCGGCGCGGCGATCCTCCCGGAGACCGCGGCCGAGAAGCTGCTCGTCACCGGCGCGAGGACGGTCGGCGTCCGCACCGGCGACAAAGGCCGGGGCAAGGACGGCGAGCCGCTCGGGAACTTCGAGCCCGGCGCCGACGTCACCGCGAAGGTGACCGTGCTCGCCGAGGGAACCCAGGGACACCTGACTGGCGTCGCGCTGAACCACTTCGGGCTCGCCGGTGACAACCCGCAGGTGTGGGCGCTGGGGGTGAAGGAGGTGTGGAAGGTTGCACGCCCGCTCGATCGAGTCATCCACACCATGGGGTGGCCGTTGCGGGGAGGCCGCTGGTACCGCGAGTTCGGCGGCTCGTTCATCTACCCGATGGGTGACGACATGCTCACCATTGGAATGGTCGTCGGGCTCGACTACCGGGACGTCGAGATCTCCGTTCACGACCTGCTCCAAGAGCTGAAGACTCACCGATTCGTCCGTCGACTGCTTGCCGGCGGCGAGCGGATCGGGTGGGGCGCGAAGACGATTCCCGAGGGCGGTCTCGTCGCGCTGCCGCGACGGCTCCATGCGCCCGGCTTGCTTCTGACGGGCGACGGCGCCGGCTTCGTCAACGTGCCGGCGCTGAAGGGGATCCACTACGCGATCGAGTCGGGCCGACTCGCCGCCGAGGCGGCCTTCGCGGCGTTGCAGCCCGGACGGACGCCGTGGACGCCGGGCGCGCTGGCTTCCTACGACGACTCGGTGCGCGGATCGTTCATCCACAAGGACCTGGAGCAGGTTCGGAACATGCGACAGGCGTTCGTGCACGGCTTCCTGATGGGCGGCGCGATGGCCGGCGCGATGACGGTCACCTTCGGCAAGTTCCCTCCGACGAACATGAGCACCGAGCCGGATGCCGCGCCCTCTCTGATCCGGACGAAGCGTTCGGCTCGCTACCCGGCTTCGGATGGGAAGCTGACCTTCGACAAGCTCTCGTCCGTGTATCTCTCCGGGAACAAGACGCGGGACGACGCCCCCAACCACATCCGGGTCCGGACCGACGTCCCCGAGGGGATCGGGCGGCTCTGGGAGCGCATGTGCCCTGCCCAGGTGTACGAGGTCGCAGAGGACGGCGGCGAGACTACCGTCGAGGTGACGCCGTCGAACTGCGTCCAGTGCGGAGCGATCACCGCGAAGGGCGGACGGCTGACCCCGCCCGAGGGCGGCTCCGGGCCCGAGTACACGCTCACCTGAGGTGGAGACGGTCGAGATCGCGGGCTTTCCCTCGCCGCTCGCGTGGGAGCCCGATCCCGTCGGCTGGATCGCGACGGAGGACACGCTCGCCCTCGAGGCGGGCGCCGAGACTGACGTCTTCATCGATCCCGGGGACGGCACCGCGATCCTCACCGCCCCGCGGCTCCTCGGGGACGTCGAGGGCGACTACTCACTCTCGGCCCGCGTGACGGTCGGCTTCCGGTCGGACTACGACGCTGGCGTGCTGCTGCTCTGGGCGCACGAGCGGTTGTGGGCGAAGCTCTGCTTCGAGCTCTCGCTGCAGCACGAACCCATGGTCGTCTCCGTCGTGACGCGGGGCGTCTCGGACGACTGCAACTCGTTTTCGGTCGACGAGGACGCCGTGAGGCTGCGGGTCGCTCGGCTCGGGCACGCGTTCGTCTTCCACGCTTCGACCGACGCCGAGACCTGGCGCCTCGTGCGGTACTTCGCGCTCGAGCCGGGCGTCGATCCGCGCGTGGGCTTTCTCGCGCAATCCCCGCGCGGCGCCGGTTGCTCTGTGCGGTTCGAGGACATCTCATTCCTGCCCGGTCGGCTCGCCGACATTCGCAGCGGTGCCTGACGCCGTCACGCTCGACGATGTCCGCGCCGCGCGGGAGACGATCGGCGGCGATCTCCACCACACCCCGACGTTCAGCTCGGCGACGCTCGGGCCGCGGGTCTTTCTCAAGGCCGAGCTCTTCCAGCGCACCGGCTCCTTCAAGCCCCGCGGCGTCCTGAACAAGCTCCGCTCGCTGAGCGCCGAGGAGCGTGCCCGTGGGCTGATCGGCGTCTCCGCCGGAAACCACGCCCAAGCCGTCGCCTACTGCGCCCGGCTGGAAGGCCTTGACGCGCTGCTCGTGATGTGGGCAACGGCCAGTCCCGCAAAGATCGAAGCGACCCGCGGCTACGGCGCCGAGGTGGACCTCGAGGCCGCTGGGCCGGAAACGGTGTTCGAGCGGCTCGAGGAGCTGCACGCGCAGACGGGCCGCACGTTCATCCACCCGTTCGACGACCCGTTCGTGATCGCGGGCCAGGGAACCGTAGGTCTCGAGATCGCCGACGACGTGCCCGACGTGGACGTGGTCGTCGTGCCGGTCGGCGGCGGCGGCCTCATCGCCGGAATCGCGACCGCCCTCCCGAATGCCCGCATCGTCGGCGTCGAGCCGCGCGGCTCGAACGCGCTCTCGGCGGCGCTAGCCGCCGGCGAGCCTGTTCCCGTGGAGCCGAGGTCGATCGCCGACGGGCTCAACGCGCCCTTCGCCGGGCGGCTCCCGGTGCAGATCGCAAGCGATCGCGGCATCGAGATCGTGCTCGTCGAAGAGGAGGAGATCGGGGCTGGAATGCGCTTCGTCTACGAGCGAGCCAAGCTGGCCTGCGAGCCCGCCGGTGCGGCTGGTGTGGCCGCATTACTGGCCGAAAAAGTCGCTCTGCAAGAGGGCGAGACCGTTGTCGCCGTCGTCTCCGGAGGCAACGTTTCGGGAGAGACGGCTGCTGCTATCCTGGGCCGGCCGTGAAGCCCGACATCCATCCCGAGTATGTGACCGCCACCGTTCGCTGCTCCTGCGGCAACGAGTTCGTGACGCGCTCGACGAAGCCCGAGCTGCACGTCGAGATCTGCTCGAACTGCCACCCCTTCTACACGGGCAAGCAGAAGCTGATGGACACCGGCGGGCGTGTCGAACGCTTCCAGCGGCGCCTCGAGCGTGCCGGCGGCGCGCGTCGCGGCTAGCTAGCCCTAAGCTAAGAGCATGAGCGCTCCGATCGGGGGTCAGGCCGTCCTCGAGGGCGTGATGATGCGCGGCCCTTCGAACTGGTCGCTCGCGGTCCGCAAGCCCGACGGGGACATCGCCCAGGTCAACAAGGAGATCAACTCCGTGATGGCCAGGCACCGGATCTTCCGTCTCCCGGTGATCCGCGGGATCATCGCGCTCGGCGAGTCGCTTGCGATCGGCTTCCGCGCCCTTGCGATCTCGGCTAACTACGCGGCGCAGGAGGAGGGAGACGACGACGAGGTGGCGACCGAGATCGGCCGCGGCGCGATCATCTTCGCCTTCGTCATCGCGATCGGCTTCGCGCTCCTGCTCTTCAAGGTCACTCCGGCCCTGCTCACGAGCTGGCTTCCGATCGAGACGACCGGTCTCTTCGTCGTCGTCGAGGGGCTGATCCGAGTCGCGCTATTCATCGCCTACCTCGTCCTGATCTCATTTCTGCCCGATCTCAAGCGCGTCTTCCAGTACCACGCGGCCGAGCACAAGGCGATCAACGCCTACGAGGCCGGCGACGAGCTGGAGCCCGAGCGGGTCCAGCGGTACAGCCTCATCCATCCCCGCTGTGGGACGGCGTTCCTGCTCTGGGTGATGGTCATCGCGATCTTCGTGTTCGCCTTCTTCGGGCAGCCCGTTTGGTACTGGCTGATCGCGAGCCGGATC
>DASSXA010000008.1:0-3792 GCA_035704315.1 Gaiellaceae bacterium | reverse complement strand
TCGCGTGGGACGGGCCGGTCCGCGTAGGTGCGGACGCTGCGCCGGCGGGTCAGCACGTCGCGGAAGTCCACGGATCGGGACCCTACGTCAGCTCAAACTTCCGGCTGACAGGCGGCGTCGTACGAAGAGAGTGCGAGGCCTCGCTCTCACGCTTGGGATGTGTGGTGTGCTCGTTGCCGGAGCCGGATGCATGGCGGGCGAGGAGTCACATGCGCACCCAGCGGCGGCCGGGCCTGATGCGCTCGCCCGCGCCGTCACGCCCGCGAACCTGAAGGCTCATCTGGTTGCGTTCGGAGCGATAGCGCGGCAGAACGGCGGGACCCGCGCCGTCGGCACGCGCGGCTATCAGCAGTCGGCTGGATACGTTGCCCGGCAACTGCGCGCGATCGGTTACCGGCCCAGGCTTCAGTCCTTCTCGTTCGATCTGTTCCGGGAGATCAGGCCGCCACGGTTCGAGCGCCTTGCTCCTGGAGCCGAGCCCTACCGGCCTGGCCGGGACTTCCTCACCCTGCGTTACTCAGGCGGTGGAACTGTCACTGGCCAGGTAGCACCCGTCGAGCCAGACTCGGCAACGAGTGGCTGCGAGTCGTCCGACTTCGCCGGCTTTCCGCGGGGCGCCGTCGCCCTCCTGCGGCGCGGCACCTGCTTCATGTTCTTGAAAGCGCGAAACGCGAAGGCGGCAGGCGCCGGTGCTGTCCTGATCGCCAACGAGGGCGTTCCCGGCCGTACCGCGCCGATCGCAGCGACCCTCGTCCGGCCGGGCCTCGGAATCCCGGTGCTCATGATCTCGTCGGCGCTCGGCTCCGAGCTTGTCCGCTCCGCGCGGGCCGGGACCGTCCGGGTGCGGATCTCCCTTTCTGTCGTGAGCAAGCGGGCGAAGGCGGCGAACGTGATCGCCAACCTCCCGGGTCGGAAGAGCGGAGTCGTACTGCTCGGCGCACACCTCGACTCGGTCGCCAATGGACCCGGGATCAACGACAACGGCTCCGGTTCGGCGCTGGTGTTGGAGCTCGCCCGACAGGCCCGACGCCTCGGCGTGCGGCCGGCGCAGGGTTTGCGCTTCGCGTTCTGGGGGGCCGAGGAGCTGGGGCTCGTGGGCTCGAGCGCCTATGTGGCCGGCCTGAACGGGAGCCAGCGCCGCCAGCTCTCGGCGGTGCTCAACTTCGACATGGTCGGATCGCCCAACTTCGCCCGCTTCGTCTACGACGGCGACAGGCAACCGCCCGGCTCCGCCCGGATCGAGAACGCGTTCCGCACCTACTTCGCGGCTCACCGGCAGCCGGTGGAGGAGCTGTCGCTGGAGGGCTCATCCGACCACGCGCCATTTGCAGAAGCCGGCTTTGCGGTCGGCGGCCTCTTCACCGGCGCCGACGAGCGAAAAACGGCGGGTAGCGCGCGGCGCTTCGGCGGCACGGCCGGGAGGCCGTACGACTCGTGCTACCACCAGGCCTGCGACACGGTCGCGAACATCAACATGCGCGTCTTCGACCAGATGGCCGACGCTGCGGCGGTGGTCGCTTTGCACCTGGCGAGTTGAGCGTGCGACTACCATCGGTGTCGACAGTGCGTGTCGGCGATCGCGACCGAGAACTGGCTACCGCGGCGCTCCGGCGTCACTTCGTCGCCGGCCGTCTCTCCGCGGCCGAATTATCGGATCGAGCCGGGCTCGCGCTGCGAGCGCACTCGCGGGATGACCTCGACCTCGCAATGGACGATCTGCCCCTGGTTTGGGAAGACCTGCCCGCCGGCGTTCAGCTAGCGGCACGCAAACTGAGCCGCGTTGTCCGCCGAGTGACGCTGCTTTTTGCTCTTGTCGGTTTGTGGCTAATCGTGAGCCTTGCTCTGGCCCTCGCGCTCGGGACTGCGCTCGTTGCAGGGGCGCCACCAAGCACCGCGCTTGGCGTCTACTTGGTGGCGTTGGCTCTGACGAGTCTCGCCTCGTGGGGCCTCTGGCGGCACAGGGCCGCGCGCCTCTAGAAGCGACTGGAAGCGGACCGACAGGAGCGTTCGCCGCAGCAGGAGATTCGACCCCAACGAGGCGCAGGTCCTCTAGGCAGGGCCGGCCCTTCGCAGAGTCAGCGTCGTTGAACCGACGCGTGGGTCTTGGCTCATTGCGCGTGCAGGGAGACAACGGTCACGCGGCGCTGTGCGCGCCAGAGAATGCGCCAGCGGCGACGACCGGTGCAATCCTCGGGCCGGGAGGCGCGTAGTTGTCGCGCACACGCTCCCCCCGCACGCGACCTCCGCTGAGCCGACCGAGTAGGGCGCGGAGCCTGGGGCGTAGCGGGGCTGCGTCCCAGGCTCTGCAACAAACCCTAGTGCTGCCGGCTCTGCGCCGTGGGCGCCGGCGGGAGCGGCACGCCGCCCGGCCCGGCGGCGAACGTGAGCGGCGAGATCGCGTCCTGCTGGCCCACGCCGGACTTGCTCCAGTCGCAGACGCCGCCGGCAAACGCGGCGTTCAGGCGCGTCCATTGGCCGGTCGTGAACGTGACCGGTGCGTAGTCAGCCGGGCTCAGCGGCTTGAGCTGGCACTTGAGGATGTTCTCCTCGAGCGACCCGCCGGCCACCTGCCGCGGCGAGGAGTGCTTCGCCAGGCGCGGGTCGGCGTCGCACAGCGCCATGTCGGTGACCGGCGTCGAGAACGTCGTGTCGCCCGTCAGGTAGCACAGGTCGAATGCGTCGGCCGGCTTGGCCGCCACGACCTGCGCATGCGTGCGCACGTCGTTGAGCGTCGCCTTGGGCGCCGTCTTCAGCAGGTTGGTGAGCCACATGTCCATGGTGAGGAACGACGGCACCGTCACGGCCGCGACCTGCGCCGGCGTGGCGGGCAACAGGCCGGTGCCGTAGCGCCACATCACCTGGTTATCGTGGTCGCCGTAGGCGCCGTCGATGCGCGCGCGCTCGGAGAATGACCGCCAGATGTAGTGGATGCCTTGCTCGTCGAAGCCGCGCGAGTCGATGATCGGCAGCTTGCCCAGGTTCTTGCCGCTGGACACGATGCCCGCGCGGTACGCGATCGGCAGCGCCTCGGCGTCGGCCACGGTGCGTGCCGCGGCGCGGTTGTAATCGGCGTCGAAGCCGCCGATCTTCTCGTTCAGCGTCACGAACTCCTCGGCCGAGATTGCGCCCGACAGCAGCGCCTTCAGCCCGTACTGGATGCCCACGTTGTCGAGCGTCGTCCGCGCCCGCACGCTGCCCGGCGGGATGCCGGCGGTCGTGCCCCACACCGCCCTGGACAGGTCGGCGTCGCCGCAACGCGTGCCATTCGGGTTGGTCGCCGGGTCGTACACGAGCGCGGCCGGCAGTAGGCAGTTGTTGCGCGGCGCGCCCACCGGCGCCATGGCGCCCGTGTTCTGGTCGATCACGAGCGTCGGCACGTAGTTGCCGGGCTTGCCGTTGAAGCCGAAAGCGTTGTTCCAGGACTGGCAGCCCCGCTGGTCGAGGTGGCCGTTGATCGCCGCCTTCTTGGCGTTGATCTGTGCCTGCGTGAGGCCGGCCTGCAGCGCCAGCCAGTCCGGGCTGGCGTAGAAGTTCACCAGCAGCACGCAGTCGGTGACCTCCATGCCCGTGGTGATCGAGTCGGGGTAGTCGCAGCCCGGCTGGATGCCGTCGAGCAGCCCCGGGTAAATCGACGCCACCGTGTTCTGCTGAATCGAGCCGCCGGAGCAGCCGTTGCCCATGACGAACTTGACCTCGCCATTGGTGTCGACGATGTGCTCCTTCATCATCATGACCGTCTCGGCCACGAGCGTGCGGTTCGAGTTGTAGAGCGAATCGGTGAGGCTGTTGTCC
>DASSXA010000021.1:0-2318 GCA_035704315.1 Gaiellaceae bacterium | reverse complement strand
GATGGCGGGCTCGTGGAGGAGTGGATCGCCTTCGTCAGCTCGAGGATCTGATTGGAGAGGTGGAGTAGCTCTTCGTTCTGCTTGTCCTCCTCCTTGACGGTCTGCCACTGCTGGTTGGCGATCACTTGGCGCTTGGCGTCGGCGCGGTTCTGGCTGATCATCACGAAGGTCGAGAGGAAGATCGCCTCGAGCGAGACGATCATCGTCAGGAGGCCGTAGGGGTACTTCTCGACGCCGAAACCGATCCAGCAGCTGAACCAAACGATGTGGATGTAGACGAACCACATCGACCCGGCGAACGTCGTGATCTGATCGGCGATCCGGTTCTGGACACTCTCGGCTCGCTTTTGGGCGTGCTCGAGGAGCGCGGGGTTCGGCTCCAGGGAGAGGTGTCCTACGCGTTTGAGAAGGGCCGATTGCTCCATGGTCAAGCCGCTCCTTTCGGAAGGAAGTCGTCGTCGTCATCCACCTCTGGGACCGTACGCAACTCTTCCTGGTGCCGTTACCGCTGAGCCAGTTTTCAGGCGGAAGCCGAAGCGTGCTGAAGCGCGTGAACGCGAAAAAGGCAAGCATGATCTCCAGTCGTCCCGCCGGGACGGCGATGATCAGTGGTTACGCGGCACCGATCGCGAGCCTGGCGCTCGGTCGGAGGCTGCATCTGGCAGCCGCTCGTCGACCGGCGACACCTTCTGCCTGACGAAGAGTCCGAGCAGGCCGCGTTTGAGCTGGGTGAGGATCGGCTCGCCCCCTGAGGGCTGCAGCCGCGACCATGCTGCCGCTACCTCGGCGCCGAGGAGCAACGCGGAGGAGTAGAGATACATCGAGTAGAGGAAGACGAGCGCCGATGTGAGCGAGCCGTAGACGACGCTGAGCCTGCTCGTCCTCTCGTAGATCCAGGCCGAGGCGAGCGCGATCAGCCGTAGGAGCAGGGCGGTGACGATCGCTCCGACGAGACCATCGCGGAAGCGGAGGCCGCGGGCCGGGACGAACCGGTAGAGCAGCAACACGACCACGATGGAGAGGGCGAACAAGGCTGTATGCACGAGGCCGCTCGCGAGCGTGCCGGCTCCGACGCCGACGAGATCGCCCAACTTTCCCGAGGTTTTCTGGACGAGGTTGCCGAGCAGGGTGATTCCCGCCGTGACGAGCACGAGGATGGCCGCGCCCACGATCAGCAGGAGGTCGACGAGTTTCCCGCGCGCCGGTGGGCGCGACTCGGTCACCGCCAGCGCGCGCTCGAGCCCCTGCCGAATGGCGGTCATCATCCCGCTCGCTGCCCAAGCGAACACGAGCAAGCTCAGAAGCCCGGCGGCGCTCGCCGGTGTGGCAATCGCCGTGATCGCATCCTCGACGTCGTGCCTGCCGGCAGCGGACACCGGCAGCGCGTCGACGATCGTGTTCACGACATCCTCGCGGACGCTGTCGTCCCGGAGTACGAGCCCGAAGATCGACACGAGCACGATCGCCAGGGGTGCGATCGAGAACAGCACCCGATAGGCGATCCCAGCCGCCTGCTGCGGACACTGATCCGCGAAGAATCGCTCGACCGCTTCCGGAATGACACGGCCGAGCTTCTTTGCGATCGCGACCGGCCATCGTCCGGCATGCGAGGGCGGTGCTGCTCGCGTATCGGCGGGGTCGCTCACGGGCTCAGGTCTCCAAGTCTCGCTCGGAGTCGTCGGTTTGAGTCCCGGCCGGCGACGCGGGTGAGAGACTGGGCGGGTGCTTCCGCTCTCCGATGGGTTGCGAGCTCGGCGCTTCCCGATCGTCAACGTCTCGATCATCGTCGCCAACTTCGCGGTCTGGCTGTTCTACGAGATGCCGCACCTGCGCCATGCCGTGTTCCATGCGTCCTTCTATCCCTGCACGGTCAACCACAGCTGCAGCGGCCCCGAGAACTGGGGAGTCAGCTGGATCACCGCGATGTTCCTGCACGGAAGCTGGGACCACATCCTCGGCAACATGCTCTTCCTGGCCGTCTTTGGCAAGAACGTCGAGGACGCCTTCGGCCCTCTCCGTTACCTCGCCTTCTACTTCGCGGGCGGGTTCGTCGCGACGATGACGCAGACGCTGATCACGCTCGCCTTCGGAACCGCGGCCGAGGCGCGCGTGCCCAACCTGGGCGCGAGCGGCGCGATCGCGGCCGTGCTCGGCGCCTACTTCGTCCTCTACCCGAACTCGACGGTGCGCGGGCTCGTGGTCATCTTCCCGGTGCAGCTATCGGCCTGGTTCTTCCTCGGCGCATGGTTCTTCTACCAGCTGATCGAGGCAAACTTCGGGCTCTTCGGCTCCGCCGCAAACGGGGGCGGCGTCGCCTT
>DASSXA010000251.1:0-18000 GCA_035704315.1 Gaiellaceae bacterium | reverse complement strand
GCTTTAGAAGGTATCTCTCTCACTGACCACGAGACGCGCGGCGGCTGGTTCGCCCTTCCAACCGGATGCGAATCTTGCGCGCCGGTCTAACGGGAGTTGGAGAGAGCAGTGCGCGGCTGGAGCCCGGGCGGCCGCTTCGTCCTGGCGTACTTCATGCCGGAGGCGGCGGCTCCGTAGTTGCCGATTCGAGTCCCTGCGCACAGTCGAGCAAGCGGCGACCCGTACCGTCCACCGGACTAACTGTGTTAGATGCGGCTATGACACAGCCGCAGCCGGGTTCAGAGGGCGGCGAAGCCGCAGAAGAAGCGCCTCCAGCTCCGACGTCGCCGTCCGATCTCGATCAGGAGCGGCGCACGTCGATGGCTGCGGAGCGCACCTGGCTGGCGTGGTGGCGCACCGCGCTGGGCGCCAGCGCGGGGGCGCTCGCCGTGGGCCGGTTCGCCCCCGAACTGCTCGAGGTCGCCCCGTGGCCGTACATTCTGCTCGGCTGCGGCTACGCGTCTCTCGCGATCGGGCTCTCGATCGTCGGCGCGCAACGCCAGCGCGAGTTGGAGCATGCGCTGCGAACCGGTGGCCACGTTCCGCTGAGGTTCCGCACCGTCGCGCTGTTCACTGTCGGCGGAGTCGCAGTTGCCGTCATGACGGTTGTGCTCGTGATTGCGCAGACCTGACCGCCGACGCCTTCGCCTAGCGCGGTCAGGCGAGCCTCACCTGGACGACCGCTCGGCAACCTCCCGCCGATAGTCGGGCAGATGGACCTGTGCGAGCGCGTCGAGCGTCATCGACGTGAGCGCCGCCAGCCTCACGAAGTTGGCTTCGTCCTGCTCGGTGAACTCACCCTCGAGCCGATCGGAGGCCTGGATGAATCCATAGTTCACGCCGTCCGATCCAATGAGCGGAGCAGCCAGCCAGCCACGCATCGGAGGGTGGTTGTGGATCTCGCCGCCGAAGTTCGTCCACTTGTCGTGGGCACGGAGCTCCTCGTCCGTCAGCCGGATCGGCCGGCTGACCTCGTGTGCGTAGGCGTGGATACCGAATCCCCTCGCCGGGGCTCGGTAATCGGCCCACTCCGCGTACTTCTCCGAGAGGGAGAAGTACTTGCGAGCGTGAGCCCATCCCTCGCCGACCAACTGCGTGGCCGCTCCCTGGTGAGCCCGAGCGAGCACTCGAGCGAGTTCCGCCGCCTCGGCGAGGACCGGGTCGGCGGCCAGCATGAAGCTCGCCAGGTCCGCGGGAACATCCTCGTCCGGTGCGGTACTCGCGTTGTGGTACGTGTTCAAAAACTCCTCCGTGGCCATGACTGGATCGCACTCCCTCCTAATGGTCGCTCTCTTCAAGGATTGAAGCACCTGCCCAACGGGCTACGGGGGGCGGCCTAGAGGTACCCGAGAGCCACCAGGAACAGGGCGAACGCCGACCAGGCCACGCCCAATTGGATCCAGTTGATCGTGAAGTAGCGCCGCCTTCCCGCCTCCCAGTCCGCCAGCATGGCCTCGGGGTCCCAGGCCAAGATCAGGTTGTAGGTCGGGGTCTTCCACACGTTCGAGACGATGATCACACCGACGAACACGATGCCCAGGCCGATCGCGGTGAGCACGAACGAGGCAGAGCCGGCGTCGTCCCAGAGGAGCACGAGCGCGACGATCGGCCCAATGGTCATCCCGATCGACCAGGCAAAGTTGAACACCTTTCCCCAGGAATGCCCCGCGTATCGAAGAAACGCTTCCATGAAGTTCCGGAAGTCCCGGCCGTCCATCGCTGCGAGCATCGGGCGCATGATCGCGCTAAGCATCCCCAAGAGGCCAGACGCGAGCCCCGAGAGGAAGACGGTAGCTGCGAGTACCCATTCCTCGGCCGTCACACCAACCCCCTTTGGCTGCCAGACCTGAGCTTAAACCGCCCGTTTCGGTGCCGGTCTAACGGTCACACGAGAGATCGCCGCGGTGTGCGAGTCGTCCTCTCGCCTGGATTGTCGGGACCCCCGGTCGCTCGCTTATCCCCTGCCTTCGGGCGAGCCTTGAGGCGTATCTGCGCTGATCGACAGAGGGCGTGCTTCCGTCTGCGGTCGCCCTTTCCACCTCTTAGTAAATCCTAGGCATTGCCGGCTTCCGCTCGCCCTCGCTGCGGACGAGGCGCCTTGTCGAAGCTGACCAAGCGGCCTCAGCCGTTGCTGAGTTGGGCGGTCATCCGACGATTCTGTTTGCGGGCTCCGGTCAGCGCGGCGAGAGGGGTAACGGCACCCTCGGCGGTTAGCACGTAGACCGCTCCCGCCGCCCGGCCGTTGCGCCATTGAACGAGGAAGAACCGTAGGCGGCCACGACGGACTTTCAGGCCCCGAGTACAGACGAGCGTGTCGGGTCCGACGGGCCGGTTTCCGCCGAGTCCAATGAGGGTGAAATCCCTGTGCCTGCAACCCCCGCCCGGCGCGGCTAGTGCTGCATGCGCTCCGCTGGCGGTGCGAAAGAGGCTGACCGCTGCGCCGAACCCGATAACGCCGGGCAGCGCGCCCCTGGCGGGGTCGCGCTGTCGATAGAACGCCCTATAGCCCGTGACCCGTCCCCAACGCCTCAGCTTCGGGGCCAAGGCCGCGCCGTTCTCGCGAACGAGATCGTCGTTCGTCTCCAAGCCGGTCTCGCTCCGGACGACCCTGAAGCCCGGCGGCAGATCGGACGCCCGCAGGATCATGCGGCTCGCAGCAGGGGTTGAGCCTGCAAACGCGGAGGCCGCAAGCAGGACCGCGAGCGTCGTAAGTCCGAGAAGCGCCGACCTCTTCACCAAGGCCTCCATCGTGTGCGAGTCGTTCCTGTCCACGCTAAGACGCTCCCTCCAACATGTCGTTCGCGCGCACGACACAAGTCGTGTCAACGTTGCGACATGTGAGCGCCTAGGAGCGTCGAGCGCCCATGACTCCCCACGAGAGGAAAGGATCTCGTGTGATTCGGTCATTCGACCCGCGTCGACGAACGCTCCGGCGGCCGCGCCCCGACAGACCTAGGGCTCGTCTCCGAGTATGCCCCGATCGTTGGTCCAGGCTTCCCCCCTGGTCGTCCCCCCACTGCTGTGTGACGATGAGCGTGTGTCTGTGACGCGGGTTGTGCAGGTATTTCTCGCGGCTGCGGGGATCGTCCTGGGCGTGTTCGCCTACCAGGCGCAGGTCGACAATCTCGGTCCGCACACGACGCCTGCACGGTCGCTCGCCATAGTCGCCGTCGGGTTGTCATTCCTCCTCGCCGGATTGATTGCCTGGTCGCGCAGGCCCGGGAACCGCGTCGGGCCGCTGATGGTCGCGGCCGGCTTCGCACTGCTCTTCCGGCAGCTGCGGTACAACGAGGAGGCTGTCCTCTTCACCGCGTTCTATGGGCTAGGCGGTCTCGGGTATGCGCTTGTTGGACACGCCGTGCTCGCGTACCCGTCGGGGCATGTCACCGATCGCCACGAGCGCGCGCTCGTCAGGGCCGGCTATGCGGCAGTACTGGCGTTCCCGCTCGCCGTGCTCTTCTTCTACGACGCGGGCCGACCCCTCCGCGATTTTCCGGCGCCGCGGGAGAGCCTGCTGCTGCTCGTCGGCGTCGACGGAGCCGTAGACGCGCTCCAGAAGGCCTTCGTCGTCGTGTTCTACGGCGTCATCGCGTCGCTGTTCGTCGCGCTTATCATTCGCCGGCTCGTGCGCGCCACGCCTCGGGGGCGGGCGATCCTCGCACCGCTGTTGGTATCTGCGATTGCGCTGGCGCTGCGCGCGGTCTACGAGTGCGTCTCGACCTTCGTCGACCAGCCGTTCGCCAACGACTACCTGTTCTGGTGGCAGATCGGCGGGTTCATCGCGCTCCCGCTCGCGTTGCTCGCGGGCCTCCTGCGCGCGCGGCTCGCGCGCGTCCAGGTGGGCGAACTCGTCGTCCACCTCGAGCAGACGCCTGTCGAGGGGATCCGCGACGAGCTCGCCGATGCTCTCCGCGACCCGACGCTGCAGGTCGGGCTTTGGCTCCCCGAGCGACGAGAGTACGTCAACGCCTCGGGAGGAACGCTCGCGATCCCCAAGGACAACGAGTCGCACGCGGTTACTCGAATCGAGCACGAAGGGGAGCCCCTCGCGGTGCTGGTCCACGATCCGACGCTAAGAGACGAGCCGAAGCTCGTCGAGGCGGTGGCCGCGGCCGCTCGGCTGACGTTAGTGAACGCGCGGCTGCACGCCGAGGTGCGAGCTCAGCTGGAGACGGTAAAGGAGTCCCGTACGCGGCTGGCCACCGCCGCCGACGACGAGCGCCGGCGCATCGAACGAGACCTGCATGATGGCGCGCAGCAGCGCCTCGTCGCGCTCGCGCTTGAGCTGCGGAGCGCTCAGAAGGCGCTTGGCGAGACAACCGACCCGGAGATCGACCGGCTTCTGGCGTCAACCGCCGATGAGCTGCACGTCGCCGTTGAAGAGCTTCGTGCCCTCGCGCACGGGATCCACCCGGGAACCCTCACACAGGCTGGACTTGCGTCCGCACTCCAAGGCTTGGCGGCACGCATGCCCCTGCCTGTGTCTGTCGAGGCGGCGCCCGAGCGACTTCCGCCGGACGTCGAGGCGACGGCCTACTTCGTCGCCAGCGAGGCACTGACGAACGTCGCCAAGCACTCGCACGCGTCGAAGGCGGCTGTGCGCGCGACACACGAGGACGGCACGCTCGTGATCGAGATCTCGGACGACGGGATCGGCGGCGCCATGGCCAGCGCTGGCTCGGGCTTGCACGGTCTCGCCGACCGGGTCGAGGCGCGCGGCGGCCGGCTATCGGTGGTCAGCGAGCCCGGAGCGGGAACCCAGGTCGTCGGGGAGATTCCGTGCGCGTCGTAATCGCCGAGGACTCGGTGCTGCTTCGCGAGGGTCTCGCACGGGTCCTCGCGGACGGCGGCTTCGACGTCGTTGCGCAGGCCGTGAACGCCGACGAGCTGAAGGCAGCGGTCCGGCGTTACCAGCCGGACGTCGCGGTCGTCGACATCCGCATGCCTCCGACCCAGACCGATGAAGGTGCTCGCGCCGCGCTCGAGCTCCGGGCCGACCAGCAGATACCAATCCTGCTCCTCTCGCAGGTCGTCGAGGCGACGCACGCACTCGCGCTCGTCAGCGAGCAGCCAGAGGGCTTCGGCTACCTCCTCAAGGACCGGGTCCTCGAGATCGACGACTTCCTCGAAGCGGTTCGGCGAGTGGGAAAGGGAGGGACCGCAATCGATCCTGAGGTCATCGGGCAGCTCCTCGGCCGCCGGCGCGAAGAGGGTCCGCTCGACGAGCTCACGCCCCGCGAGCGCGAGGTCCTGGGCCTGATGGCCGAGGGCCTTTCCAACCGCGGCATCTGCGAAAAGCTCGTCGTGAGCCCGAAGACGATCGAGTCGCACGTGAACTCGATCTTCTGGAAGCTTGGGCTCATTCCCGTGCCAGACGAGCACCGCCGCGTTCTGGCGGTGCTCGCCTTCCTGCGGGCGTAGGCGCTAGCCCGGTGCGATCCACGCGATCGCAAGCGACGGGGCGTAGTCACCGACGGCGTTTGCGTTGAGCGAAGGTGCCTCGTCGTGTCCGACGCCCACCTCGACCTCGTCGCCTGCGTTCAGCCCGTAGAGCGTTGTCACCACCTGTCGCGTCTCCTCTGCCGGCGGGCGCTGGTCGACCGAGACCGCGTGTCCGTTGACGTACACGTAGACGGCTCGATTACGACCGCTGGTGCTGCTGACCTGCCAGGAGATGTTCGCGTTGATGAGGTAGATGCCCGTGACCGGCGCGCGCAGGCGGGTCGGATGGGTTGGGTCGAAGAGGTGCGCGGTATCGAAGCTCACACGATCGAACGTGAGCAACTTGACCGGGCCCCCCGCGATCTGTATCGGGATCGCCTGGTCGCTCGAGCTGTAGATTCGGGCTGCGACGTTTGGCGCTTTGGTCGTGCTGTTGAGTGGCAGGACCGCCTCGGGGAAGCTGCCGTCCTCGGACAGCGGAAGCAACGAGCCGCCGCTCGGAGTCGAGGAGAGGCTCACGCGTTTCCCGGTGTCCAAGTCGTTGACCGCGTCGGCCACTGCCGCCCGGCGTGAGTGAGCGGTCAGCTGTTTTCGCGTCTTCTTGCTGAGGTCGACGAGCTTGATCGTGCCGTTCTTGATGTCGCGGCTCGTGATGAGCGCTTTCGCCGCCGTCGCAGTCCCGGTCAAAGACATGAGCAGGGCGAGGAGCGCGACGGCCAGCGTCGGGATCTGCCTTCTCGATGGAACGTGGGGCATGACGTCTCCTTTAGTCGGGGCCAGGCCACAAACGTCGCGCGATGCGCTCAAGAACCGCTCAACCCGCGATCCGGGGGCGCTCTTCGAGATCAGGCGAGGTTCGCCGCTCGCTCGGTAACAGCACCGACTCGCTCTCAGGGAAATCCTGATCTGCTCCGGGATCGGATCAGGTGTATTTCCCGATGAAAAATCAGCAATTTATCGACGCGATAATTTCGCCACAAGACGAGCATCCGGCGCATGGAAATCATGCGTCGGAATTACTTGAGTCTATGCCGATCACTTAACGGCATTCGACTCGGGCGTGACCGGCGCACAGACGCACCTAGAAAGGAGGGAACGATGCGCCAGGTCACTCACATTCATCGCACGCTCACGGTGCTGGCAGTCAGTCTGCTCGCGCTTGCGGCTCCCCTGCTCGCCTCGGCGAACACCGGCGGCCCCGGCGGCGGGTAGTCCACAGCTCGTCACTCCGATTCCGCGAGGCCCGCGCTGCGGGCCTCGCGCCTTGCTTGGCGGCTACCTTCAGACGAGCGCGAGATCGGTGGAGAGCGTCCGCATCTCGGCAGCTCCGACGAGGTTGCCCTTTTGTTTGTAGATCGAGGCTGCGCGGTGCACCGACTCAGCCGCCTCGGCCTGGCGACCGCAGAGAGACAGCACCTCGCCGAGGTCTCGGTGTGCCTTCGCGCATCGGTTCAGCGCATCGCTCGCAGTCGAGAGCCTGATTGCATTGAGTGCCAGCGCCTCGGCCTTCTCGTAGTTGTGACGCCGGGCGTGGATCCTTGCTCGCACCGGGCGCCACATCATCTGTGCGTCGAGGTCGTCGGGCGCGGCGTAGGTCTCGGCAACCTTCGTCCACTCCTCGGCTTCGTCCACTCGGCCCTGCTGAAGGACCGCCTCGGCCAGGCCACTCGCGCGACTCGCAAGATGGCTGTAGTCGTGCGTCCTCGCGAGCTCCTCGCACAGGCTTCGCAGGACTGCTTCCGCAACCGCATACTGCCCGGCGAGAAGCTCGACGTCGCCGAGCACGGTCGCGCAGTAGTTCCAGGCCTGCGCACGGTGGCCCAGTTCCTCGTATGCGTCCCGGGCCCAGCCGATGAGCTCCCGCGCCTGAGCGAAGTGGCCCTGCTGGGCAGCCAAACCACCGAGAAAGACGATGACGTTGGCTTCGCCGATCCGGTCGGAGACGTCCGTGACGCGGAGCTGTTCACACCGATGGATGGCATCGGGCACTGCCGTCGGCCCATAGAGGAGTGCAGCGGCAATCTCGCCCAGACAGGTCGACGTCGGCCACCCTGCATTTCGATAGTGGACGAGTGCGCGCTCGGCGGCCTGCTCCCCGGCCTTGTAGCGGCCCAAATGACCGCCGTGGACGAACCCCACGAGCAGCCACGCCCGGCCGAGCGAGCGCTCGCTGCCGGCGCTCTCGAAGACCGGGATCCCCTCGTAGGCGGCCTCGAGGAGAGCATCTGCCGTCGTTCCGGGCTCACGTTGCAGACGGACGTACTCGTGCTCCATCCGGGCCCGCCATTCTCCTGCACGGTCCGCGGCTTCCTCCGAGTCTCGGATCGCGCCGGCCAGCACTTTCTGGGCCTGACCGTAGTCCCCCGACGTCCTGAGGGCGATACCGAGCTCGCTGAGCAGCTCACGCCGATGCGACTCGGTGCGGGGGAGAAGAGAAGTCGCGCGTCCGAGCAAGCTCGTGGTCGCATGAATATCGCCCCGCTTCAGCGCGCGGATGCCCGCTGCGCCCAGCCTACGGCCTCCGTCCTCAGCGAGCCTGGCGGCTCGACGATCCGATTCGCCAAGCTCAATGAGGAGCCGGGAGGCCCGCTCGAGGTGATAGCCGACGAACTCGTCGAGCACTGCTTCCTCGGCGGCCGACGAGTCGAGCCGGTCGGCGAAGCGCTCGTGCAAGTCCGCGCGCAACCGTTTCGGCGCTGCGCGATAGACGGCCTCCTGGAGGAGACCGTGACGAAATGCGTAGGCGTTCTCGTCTCGCGGACGAACGAAGCCGCGCGCGGCCAGCGTCCGAAGGTGGGGTTCGGCGGTCTTGGCGGCGTGGGGTTCGAGGAGCGCGAAGACGTCGTCGCGTGTGAACTCCTTGCCCACGACGGCCCCCCGCTCGAGGACGGCCCGCTCGCCCGGGCCAAGCCGGTCGAGGCGCGCGGCGAGCAGCGCCTGAATCGTTTCGGGCAGCACATGCGCGGCGGGGCCGCCCTCGAGTGCCAGGGCGAGGAGCTGTTCGACGAAGAACGGATTGCCCTCCGCTGTTTCGGCGATGCGAGACCGCTGGTCCGTCTCGAGAACGGCGGCGCCAAGTCCTTCGAGCAGCGCGTCGGCCTCGTCGGTCGAGAGAGAATCGAGCGCGATACGCCGGATGTTGGCTCGTCCGCCGAGGAAGGATGGGTGCTCCTCGAGAAGCTCCTCGCGTGCGACACAGATGACCAGGATCGGGCCTTCGCCGCGGTCGGCGAGATGCTCGACGAGCTTGAGGAACGTCGGCTCGGCCCAGTGGACGTCATCGAGAACAAGGATGAGAGGCAGCTCGCTTGCGACGCCCTCACAGAATCGCCGAAACAGCGAGGCGATCTCGGAGGCGGGCGGGGGGCTGTCGGCGTCGAGCGCGGCCACCACCGCGTCCCGCTCCTTGCTCGGCACCGCGGTGTCGAGAATCTCGCGGAGCGGCCAGTAGGTGATTCCGTCTCCGTACGAGAGGCAGCGGCCGTAGAGCCTCGTGGCGCCCTTCACACGCCGGGCGACCTCAGCGGCCAAGCGCGACTTCCCGACTCCAGGCGGGCCGATCACTACCACCACCCGGACCGAGCCTGTGTCGGTCGCGCCCTTGAAGGCCTTCCGTAGCGCGGCGAGCTCGCGCCCGCGGCCCACCAGTGGTGCATCGAGGCGCCGCTCGAATGCGGACGCGACCGGCGCTATGTCGAGCAGTCGAAAAGCGGGAAGTGGCTCGCGCTTGCCTCTGATTCGGAGCTCACCGAGCGGCTCGAGCGTCGCTGCGTGATCGATCAGCCGGGCCGCCAGCTCACCGACGACGATCTCGCCGGGGGCCGCCCTCTGCTCCAGACGCGACGCGACCCCGACCACCTCGCCGGTGACCAACCGTTGCCGAGCGTCCGTGGTCGTCGTCACGGCCTCTCCGGTCTCGACCCCGATCCGAACCTCGAGGCCGATCCCGTGCTCGTGACCGAGTCGGGCGTTGAGCTCCGCCAGCCCGATCCTGACGTCGATCGCGGCGCGTGCGGCGCGAAGCGCATCGTCCTCGTGCGAAACCGGGATGCCGAAGGCCGCCAGGACCGCGTCGCCGGCATACTTCTCGACGACCCCTCCGTGGCGCCGGAGAGCTGCCGAGACCATCTCGAAGTAGCGCTGGAGCACTCGCCCCAACGCTTCCGGGTCCAGCTTTTCTGCGAGCGCCATGGAGCCGACGATGTCGACGAAAAGGATCGTGACCAGGCGACGGAATTGCATCGCGGGCCTGGCCTCGACGCCCTCCTCCACGAGCAGTGAGTCGTCTTGGCGCAGGATCGAGGCTTCGAGCTCCTTGAGCGCGGGACCGGGCTCGATCCCGAGCTCGTCGACCAGCGTCTGCCTCGCCGCCCGGTAGGCGGCTAGGGCGTCCGCCTGCCGGCCGGATCGGTAGAGGGCGAGCATTAGCTGGGCGCGAGGCCGCTCGCGCAGCGGCTCCGCGTCGACGAGCGCTTCGAGCTCCGAGACGAGCTCGCCGTGACGGCCGAGCAGGAGCTCCGCCTCCACGCGCTCTTCGAGCGCGATGCGCCGCAGCTCCTCGAGCCGCGCGATCTCGGTCTGGGCGAACGGGTCGTAGGTGAAGTCGGCCAGAGCCGATCCACGCCAGAGTCCGAGCGCCTCGCGCAACGCACTGTCGGCGGCGAAAGCGTCTCCAGCCTGCAGCGCCGCACGGCCCTCGTCGACGAGCCGCTCGAAGCGGTCGACATCCACGTGCTTTTCGTCGATGTCGAGCACGTAGCCCGGTGCCCGCGTCGCGATCGTTCCCGTGCCGAGCACCTTTCGCAGCTGGGAGACGTAGACCTGCACGGCGTGCGCCGCGGTCTCGGGCTGCTTGGTTGGCCAGAGGTTCTCGACCAGCCGATCGACCGACACGACATGCGTCGGCTCGAGTGCGAGCGACGCGAGCAGCGCCCGCGGCTTGTGACCGCCGATCGGGATCGTGCGTCTCCCTCTCGAGGCTTCGAGCGGGCCGAGTACCCGGACCTCGAGCTCTGTGTCGCCTGCTTGGCGCGTTCCGCCGCGCGTGGCCACCCTTCGGCCAGCTTGGCACCCCACTGGGAGCTTGTCTAGGGCGGGATCTTGAGCGGTTCTTGAGGCCTCGGGCGCACCCTCTGACGCATGGCAACGCAAAACCCTTCGAAGGTCCCGCGGCCACGCAGATGCCTACGTGAGCCCGGTGTGAGCGCGTCGACGCGCGCTCGAGTCCAAGACGTTGCCTGCGATCCGAACTTCGGAGCGAACGCTTCGGAGTCAACCGAAGGAGGGCAACATGATGAAACTTCGACCCCCAAGCCCGGCGCTCATCGTGGCGATGGTCGCGATGCTGGTGGCGTTGAGTGGGACCGCGGTCGCGGCCGGAGTCGTTCCGCTGGCCAAGCGGGCGCTCTATGCGAACAACGCCGGCAAGCTCCAGGGGAAGACCCCAGGTCAGATCGCGGCGATGCCGGGGCCGACGAGGACGGTCAAGTCCCTGGTCTCGACCAACTCGGCACCGTTCAGCCTCGATCCGCAGGGCGAGGGCGAAATCACCATCCCCTGCGCCGGCGGCGCCAGGGCGATCTCAGGCGGGTACGCGACATCGAACGTCGTCATCTCCGCGGACACCCATCCGACGGCGAACGGCGCCGGCTGGACCCTCTATCTCGTCAACCTCTCGAGCACAGAAGCGGCTTCGGGCAGCGCCCAGGCGATCTGCCTGAAATGAGAGGGGTCGCGGCCCAGGGGGAGTGCGAGCCGCGGCCCAGGCAGCGGAGGCGGCACGCAGCGCCGTCTCCGCTGCCGAACCTCGTGTCATGAGGGGCGCCGTGCTAGTCAGCGCGATTCTCCTGCTCTTCGCTTCGGTGGGCTGCGGATTCGAAGCTGGCGAACAGGTCACGTTCGACACTATGGACGCCGACCCCGACTGGTCGCCGAACGGCCAGCTGATCGCCTTTGTCAGCAGCCGCGGCGGCGGCGGGATCTACCTGATCCGGCCCGACGGAAGCGGTTTGCATCAGCTCCTTCGTGGTTACGCGAGCGACGTCGACTGGTCCCCGAACGGCCGCATGCTCGCGTTCACACGCGCGGACGGCATCTACGTCGTTCCATCAGATAGAGGCCGCGCGAGGCGTGTCCTCCGCGGACCGCACTACTCGTTGCCTGCATGGGCGCCCGACGGCCGGCGGCTTGCGATCGTGAAGGACGAGCCTGACGACAGCACCGCTCTTTACGTCGTCGAACTCGATCGCCACTCGCCGCGCCGACTTCTACCGAGATACCGCGGCGGCATCGGCGATGCACGGCCTGGCTCGCCCGCTGCGCTGAGCGAGACAGAACCCGCGTGGTCCCCGGATGGGCGTGAGATCGCCTTCCAAGCGGCCGACGGCTACATCGTCATCGCGCATGTCGGCGGCGGCCGCCGGCGCGAAATCGTCGCCGGTGGCGCGTACGAACCCGCATGGTCAGCCGACGGCAGGCTCATCGCGTACCAGTGCGAGGGCGAACTATGCGTGACGAATGCCGACGGCAGCGGTCAGACCCGACGTTTGGCGCAGGACGGCGGCGACCCATCGTGGGCGCCGGACTCGCGGCGCCTCGTCTTCGAGGATTACGTCTACGGCGGGAGGAACTATTTCTCGAACCCCCAATCCCTGTCGATTATCGACGTCCAGGGGGGAGGCGCTCGCAAGCTGACTTTCGGCCCGAAGCTTCCGGCAACACCGTGAGCAGGCCTCCTCGAACCGCTCCAGGACGCAGAGCCAGCGGCCGAGTTTCCCTCCGTATGACGCCAGAAAGCTGACATGGCCGGTTCTCTGCACGCATCGACGGTCTCCTGCCCATACCGCAACCGACGCACCCGCGTACGTCGTCCTCATCGCCTGCGCGATCCTCCTACCCACGGTCGATCCGGTTTCCCTTGCATTCGAAGTCGTCCCGCTGGTGTTGCTGTTCGAGCTCTCCGTCGGCGCCGGCCACGACGACGTCGAAGCATTCGTCTGGCTTCAATTGACCCCGCAATTCGCTTCGCGCCGCCACGGCTCGCGGCGCCTCGGCGGCAACGGTAGCCGGTCTCAAGCGGGGCGCTCGTTACGCCGATAACGATCAAACGAGGCCATGTCTTGAAGCCGTAAAACCTCGGTAAGCATCGGCCTGAACGAAAAACCTCGACCAGCTTGGGGGAACCACTTTGATGTCTAGGCGCCTCGTCATCACACTCGTCTTGCTCGTCGCCGCAACAGGTCTCGCGGCCACCACGAGCGTGTCCGCCGGCTCCGCTGCTCCCGACTCGAGCGCCGCCACGTATCAGACGTTGCGGTCGGGGATGCTCGTCGGCTTCTACGACGACGAGCAGGTGTACGGCCGCACGGACTGGGCACTCGGCCAACTGAGGACCCTGCGCGCCGGGATCGTCCGGATCACGATCAACTGGTCGACAGTGGCCAGTCGCCGGCCCAAGTCGCCGGCCGATCCGGCCGACCCCGCCTACAACTGGACGGCGGTCGACTCAGTCATCTCGCAGGCGTCACAGCACAGGGTTCGCATCCTCGCGACGATCTTCGGGACGCCCCGTTGGGCGGGCCGGGCGAAGAACCGGCTGCCCCGGCGGATGAACGACCTTCGCCTCTTCTCCCATGCCGCAGCGAAGCGCTACAGCGGCGACTACCGCGTCAAGCAGAACGAGAACGAGCCCGAGCGCCGGCTCCCGGCAGTGCGCCACTGGCTGGCCTGGAACGAGCCGAACAACCCGGTCTTCCTGAAGCCGCAGTGGAAGATGGTCAAGCGTAAGTGGCGGCCTCAGAGCGCGTTCGACTACGCCAAGATCTGCACGGCCGTGTGGGCCGGGGTGCACTCCACCCGCCTCGGCGGCGAGAAGGTCGCCTGCGGCGCCACCGGGCCTCGTGGGAACGACGCCCCGCGGAGCTCCCGCCCGTCGACGTCGCCGCTGGTCTTCCTGACCTGGCTGCGCCGTGCAGGACTGAAGCGCTTCGACGCCTACGCGCACCATCCGTACTACTCCAACCGGTTCGAGATGCCGAGGACCGTGCCGCGTTCGAAGAAGGAGGTCAAACTCGGGAACATCGGCGTGCTGATCAAGAGGCTCGACAGGCTCTACGGGGGCAGGAAGCGGCTCTGGATCACGGAGTACGGCTACCAGACGAGCCCGCCAGACCGGATGTTCGGCGTTCGGTTCGCGACCCAGGCGAAATACGTGCACCAGGCGTACGCGGTCGCGCGCAGGACGCGGCGGATCGACATGCTCGTCTGGTTCCTCATCCGCGACGAGCGGCGGCTGTCGGGCTGGCAGTCTGGCGTGCTGTCGGCGCGCGGCAAGCGGAAGCCCGCGTTCTACGCCTTCCGGGCGCTGCGATAGCGCCGGGGCGCATCGCCCAACAGCTCCGTTCAGGATGACTTCCGACCGGGGCTAGGCGCCGAGCTGTACGAGCGCGTGGGCAACGGCCTCATCAACGTTCATCGAATTGCCGTCTGCTTCCGCCGTGCGGTGAACGTCTTAGCGAAGACCTTCGCCCAGTCCGGCTCGAGCGGGCCTGATCGGACCAGATCGGCTCAATCGATTAATTGGCAAGCCGCCTATTTCGGCGTTGGCAGGTCAGGCACCGAGGCGCGGAATTGTCGCGGACGTTCGCCGAGCTTGTGGGACGCGCTCGGCCGTATCTGAAAAGCGCCGCGGCGTTCGGCTTTCGCCGCTGATTCCGGTCGCAAGTCGCGTGTTTCTCGGTCCCGCTACGAGCATTTTGCGAGCACATCCGAAACCGTGTTGCCGCCTTGGAAACCAAAAACCCGCGCCTCAGCGGGGCTTTCGAGGTGGAGCCGGCCTGCTCGACCTTGGCGAGCATCGTCTGGAAAAGCCTCGAGTCGCCGGAGCGAATCTTTCAGCTCGTGATCGAGGGCTGGAGAATGACTTCCCGCCGCTGGACACGATCGAAGGCGCCGGTCTGGCGACGGAGACCGTAACGGTGCTCATGACCGATCTGGAGGGCTTGACGCAACGCGTGCGCACGCTTTCTCCGGAGCAGTTCAGGGTGTTGGTCGCGAAGTACCACCGGACGCTTCGGCGCGTCCTCTCCGAATCGGGCGGGATCGGAGTCGCCTCCTTCTTTGACACGGCCATCGCGGTCTATCGATCGGCACGGCAGGCCGCGATCACGGCGGCCAAGCTGCAATTGACCGTCAGCCAGCACGCGTGGCCGAGCGATGAGCGGATCCGCATCGGAGTCGCGCTCGACTCCGGTGAGGTGGTGGCGACGGGATATGGCTATTTCGGTCCGGCCGTAAGCCGGTGCGGCAAGCTCCTTGAGCGGGCATCCGCTGGACACGTCCTCGTCTCCGAACCGACGAACCTGTTCGAGGGCGAGGATCTCGGCGAGCTCGAACTCCACGAATCCAACCACTTCTTCCCCCTTGAGCCCACGGAGCCCCGGATCCTTGGCCTGGTCGCCCTGGCGAGCGACCATGGGCATCTACGAGCTCATTGGCCCGCCGGGGACTATCCCACCCCTTCGCACTCTGGAAGAAGGCCAGGCGTCGGAAGAGGCCGCCGCCGTAGTTGACGCGATGGCGCGATACCCATCCAGGCTTTGTCGCCCGTGGATCGAGCGCATGCCTTCATTACGCGTGGCCGGCCGATTTAGTAGATCGCTGGCGCAGCATGGTTCGCCGGTGCAAGCTCGCCAACCGTCCTCTTGACCGGCGAGCTCAGCGCGGTGATAGCGCGAACCTCGGGCGCGCCTTCGGAGCGAAGCTCTCCGGGCCATCCGCACGTCCCTTGTAAACATGCCCTGGGAGGAGTACAACCGGTGTCTTGAGGGGTGTCGCGCAGATGGTTGCGGCAGCTTGCGTTGCGTCGGTCCTCGCGGCCGCCGCCTCGGGAGAGCAAGCCGTCGCGAAGGCGCCGACACCCACGGTCGTCCGCGGGACCGCTCAGATCGTTCACGGCGGCGTCCCGGTAGACCTGGCCGAGCTCGCACGGTCCACGGAGCATGGTGCGGTCAAGAACACGCCGTACATGCCATTCGTGCCGGGCGAACGAGCTGCCTCCGGCGACGGGCAGTTCGGACCGGTGGCAGCGCTGACGACTGCGGGCCAGGCGGAGCCGCTCGCGCCGTCGCCCGAGGCGACCGGCTTCCTCGCGCTGGATGACAACGACACCTCGATCCCGCCGGACACGCACGGTGCGGTTGGGCCCAACGACGTCATGACGACGCTCAACACGCAGATCCGGGTCCAGGACAAGGCCGGAGCCACCCGGACAACGCTCACCCTCGACAGCTTCTGGGTCCTGAACCCCGATCCGATCCCGTTCGATCCCAAAGTCATGTATGACCCGCTCGCGCAGCGCTTCGTCTTCACGGCGATGGCCGACGCGCGCTCGGCGACGTCACGGGTGCTGATAGGAGTCTCGGAGACCAGCGACGCAGATAGCTGGCTCCTGTTCGGCATCGACGCGGACCCCTCGAACGTCGCCTGGGCCGACTTCCCGAGCATCGGCTTCGACGGCTCGCGTGTCGTGGTCAGCGTCAACATGTTCGCCAACGCGACCGACTCCTTCCAGGGGGCGCGGCTGTTCGTGTTCGACAAGCCGGAGCTCTACGACCACGACGGAACGATCGCGGTGACCACGCTCAACGATCCGGACGCCTTCTTTGGCGGCTTCACGCTCGCGCCGGCGAGCACGCTGGACCCTGGAGTGAACACGACCTACCTCGTTGAGGATTGGAACGGCGGTAACGGCGCTTATCGGATCTCGACGATTACCGGCACGGCACCGAATGAGGTGCTGACCGTGAATGTGGCATTTCCCCAAGTCCCCGCAACATGGGACTTCCGGGGACCCTCGGGGGCGGACTTCGCGCCGCAGCTGGGCTCGGTCCAGAAGATCCAAACGAACGACTCGCGCATCGGGAATTGCGTGTACCGAGGCGGCTCGATCTGGTGCGCCCACACGGTCTTCCTCCCGCTCGGGGGGCCGACGCGAAGCGCGGTGCAGTGGTTCGAGCTCAGCCCGGCCGGCGCCGTCCGCCAGTTCGGTCGAATCGACGACGCGGGCGGCGCGGCCTTCTACGCGTTCCCGAGCCTCGCCGTGAACGCGACGAACGACGTCCTGATCGGCTATTCCCGCTTTGGCGCCGGACAGTACGCGAGCGGGAACTACGCCTATCGCACGTGCGGCGACCCGCTCGGAACCATGCGCGACGACACCGTCCTGAAGTCAGGTGAGGGCGCGTACTGGAAGACCTTCAGCGGGACGAGGAACCGGTGGGGCGACTACAGCCACACCGTCGTCGACCCGAGCGACAACTCGACGATGTGGACGATCCAGGAGTATGCCGCTCCGCCCGTCGGCTCCCCGACCACGGCGAACAGCGGCCGCTGGGGCACCTGGTGGGGCCGTGTCCCGGCTCCCACGACCGGGAGGCCGGCGCCGACGAACCCCTCCCCGTCCAGCGCGAGCCACAGCTCGAGCGCCTGGCGTTCTGACACGACGGTCGACGTCAACTGGAGCGGAGCGGCGTCGGGCTGCGGCATCGACGGCTTCTCGTACAGCTTCACCTCGGGCGCCGCCGATTCGCCCGACACGTTCAAGGACGCAGCCGGAAACGTCACATCCGCGACGAGCCCAGGTCTCGGCAACGGGCCCGTCTACTTCCATCTCCGGACGCTCGACCGAGTGGGTGTGTGGAGCGACCCGATCCACGCCGGACCGTTCCTTGTCGACGCGCTCGCGCCGGTTGATCCGCGGCTTTCGAGCTCCTCGCACACCGTCGCCAGAGCATCGACCAAGAAAGTCGTCCGCATCCGTTGGCAAGGAGCCGCCGATGGCCATAGCGGCGTCGACGGCTTCTCATACAGCTGGACCCGGTCGGCGACATCGGTGCCCGACAACATCAAGGATGCCGAGGAGAGTTCGACCGGCACGGCGAGCCCGCCGCTCGCGCCCGGGCGCAACTGGTTCCATCTGCGTACGGGCGACAACGCAGGCAACTGGACATCGACGGTTCACCTCGGGCCGTTCGTCATCGTCCGGCCGCCTTGCGTCGTTCCGAAGGTGAAGGGAAAGACCCTCGCGAAGGCCAAGGCGGCTCTTAAGGCGAAGCACTGCGCGCCCGGCAAGGTGAGGCGAGCTTTCAGCGGCAAGGTCAAAAAGGGTCGCGTGATGCGGCAGAGCAAGCGTGCCGGCTCGACTCACCCGGGCAATACCAAGGTCAACCTGACTGTGAGTAAGGGGCCGCGCAAGAAGTAAGCTGATGCGCTGCCTTCGGGCAGTGTCGTACAAAGTCGCGCGCGCGGTCCTTCGGCCGCGACCGCTCACCGTCGGCGGTGACCGCTCGGCGGTGACCGTGTAAATGGAGGATCGAACCGTTGTCTATGACAGCGCCTCGAGATCCGCTCGCGTCAGGGAGCGACGTGCTTGCCTTCGCCCCTTCAGCGCCCCTTCAGAGTGGTAAGCACCGAAAAGAGCGGCGCGCGCGCCGGGACAATCGGACCGAGCGGCGTAGACGT
>DASSXA010000318.1:0-4159 GCA_035704315.1 Gaiellaceae bacterium | reverse complement strand
CCTGAAAGGCGACGTGCCGAGCCCGACCAATCCTACTCGCGCCTGCCGTTTCCACACGCGCTGCCCGAAGGCGCAGGAGCTCTGCAGTGAGGTGGAGCCCCCGCTCGAGCCCAAGGGCTCTGCGGGGCAGCTCGCAGCCTGTCACTTCCCGCTGACCGGCGGCGAAGCCGCGGACCTCCTCAGAGCGGAACGGTTCCGTGCCGATTCCGCCGACGCAGCAGCGTGATTCCCATGGCGGCCATCCAGACGAAGAAGCCGACGAGAACGACGAGCCCGAGGATTCCGCCGAGGATCACCAGCCAGGCGCCGACGAGGAACAGCCCGCTGCTCTGGTCGACGTCGCCGATCCACTCATCGACCTTGCCCGTTTCAGGGATCAGAACCTGAACGCCCGCCACCACCATGAACGTGATGCCGACGACAAAGACCGCCGTCGTGAGGATCGCGCACACGCCGCCCACGGTCGCCACCCTGAGGTCTCTCATCCCGGCCGATCATCGCGCGCACCCAGGACGGCGCCCGACGGATCCGCGGTCTAGTTCACGGTGAACGTGCCCTTCATGCCGCTCGAGGCGTGTGGGTCGCACTGGTAGGTGTAGGTGCCTTTCTTCAGCGTCACCGTGACGCTCTTGTCGCCGACGAACGGCACCTCCGTGACCTCCTCGTCGACCCCGGGGCCGATCAGGTGGAAGTTGTGCTGGTCGGACTTGTCCTCGACCTCGAGCGTGTAGGTACCGGCCTTCACCGTTTCTGCGTCCTGGCCGTTCTGGGAGACCTCGATCGTGAACCCCGGGCCGGTCTCGCCCTTGAGCGTGTTGGACCCGCCCATCTCGCCCGTCGTCGTCTCCTCCGTCGTAGTGCCTTCGGTCGTCGTCTCCTCGGTGGTCGTGGCCTCCGTCGTCGTGGCCTCCGTCGTCGTGTCGCCGCCCGCCGACGAGTTGTCGTCCCCGCCGCAGGCGATCGCGCCGAACGCGAGCGCCGCGCCGATGAGGAGGAGTGCGATGGTGGTCCTAGGCGTCATTCAGCCTCCCTTGGTCGGATTCCTGAACTACGCCTTCCCCACGGCGTTCGGTTTGACAACGCGCGCCACGCCGTCGGCCAGCACTGCTCCGAGGAGTATGCCCGCGATCAACAGTTGCGCCCGCGCAGAGATGCCGCCCGGTCGATGCCAGCCGGGAATCCGATGGCTGGGAAAGAGCTTTCGCCCGCCGGGTCTAGGAAGGCGGACGATGTGCTCGAGATCCGGCGCGGCCGAGGCGACCGCTCCGATCGTCGCCGGGTCGAGCGCGCCGCGGACGACAGCGAGTGCGAGGACACCGAGCGCGCCGCTCGTCACCTCGAACCGCCGCGAGGCGATGTCCTGGTGGGGCACACGGTCGCCGAGGAAGTGCAGGACCGGCCCCACGACAACGGCACCCACCCGAGAGCCGGTGAGCGCACCGCCGAGCGCTCCGGTGGCCACGTGCATCGAGACGATCACAACCGGAAAACTAGAGTTCGGTCATGAAGGCCCGCCTCGTCGGAATCAACCACGTCGCCCTGGAGGTCGGCAACGTCGAGGATGCGCTGGACTTCTACGGCCGCATATTCGAGCTGACGCTCCGTGGCCGGGCAGGGCGGATGGCCTTCGTCGACATGGGCGACCAGTTCATCGCGCTGGCCGAGGGGCGTCGGCAGGAGCCCGACGCCCGCCGTCACTTCGGACTCGTGGTCGACGACAAGGAGCGCGCCCTGGCCGCGGCACGAGAGGCCGGCGCGGAGGTCCGCGGGAACGACGTCAAAGACCCGTGGGGCAACAACATTCAGATCGTCGACTACCGCGAGATTCAGTTCACGAAGACGCCGGAGATCCTCCGGGCGATGGGCTTCGACGAGCTGCGCAAGACCGACGAGGCGCGGGCAGAGATCAGACGGAAGCTAGGCCCGGACGCAGCGAGCTGAGCCGGGTCGCGACGACCGAGTCCGCCACCTCGGCGCTGACCGGTGCACCGTGACCGCGGGCGGCGCCCCGGAGAGGTTTCATCGGGTCCCGGATGGGAACCCGGCACTTGTACGCAATTTCCGTGTTTTTTCGGCCGAGGGGGCTGATGTGAGTGTTTGAGAGAACGCGAACGGGATTACGGGAGATGCCGTCGAACGCCGCTTGGCTCCTGTCCAAGGCGCTGAGACCCGCAGAGGCGATCGGAGACGCTGCCTCCGGTGCCCGCGACCAGAGCCGGAGGGTAACGGCGGCGGTTGTGGATGCGGCCCCTGTCGGGGACTCCGTCGAGATTCGAGCGAAGCGCGCCCGCGACGCCGCCGAACGCGCTCGCGAGGCCGAGGAGCGTGCGGTCGAGGCGGCCCGGGAGTCGAAGGCTCTCGCAGACCGGGCCCGTCAGGTAAGCGAGCACGGTCGCGCCCGCATCAAGGAGGTCGAGCGCGAAACGAGCCGGGAGGTCAAGCAGCGCGTCGCGGAGGCCGAGAAGGCGGCCGCGGAGCACGTAAAGCGTGAGCGCCAGGCCGCGGAGGCGGACGCCGAAGAAGAGCGCCTGGAAGTTGAGGAAGAGGTCGAGGACCAGATAGCCGAGGCCGCCAGCGACGCGGAGGCATCGCAACAGCGCGCCGAGGAGCTCGTCGAGGACGCGACGGAGGCTCTGGCCGAAGCCAAACGACTGTCCGACGAGGCTGCCGAGGCCGCGCGCGCGGCTGCCGAGGACGCCGACCGTCAGGCCGAGCAGCTTCGGAACGAGGCGAATCAACGAGCGAACGACGCCGAGTCACGCGTGAAGGAGGCCGAGCAGCTTCGCGATCGGGCCGTCGCAACCGCGAAGGAGACCGCGCGGGAGCTCAATCGCGAGACAGCCGACGGCGGGCTGGACGCGTACAAGAAGCCTGAGCTCGTCGAGCTGGCCTCCAGCATCGGGATCGAGAAAGGGGCGAGCATGACGAAGGGCGAGCTGGTCGATGCGATCACTAGGGCAGCCCGCAGGCAGGCGAGACAAGGAGCACGCCGATGAGACTTCTGCAAACGAAGAGTGAACCGGACCGCCTTCTCGACAGCGTCGGCGACTCGCTTGCGGCGCTGACCGAGGGAGTGAGAAGGAGCACGGTGATCAAGGCGGGTCTGATCGCGGGCAGTGTGGCCGTGCTGACGGCGGGGAGTGCGGCCATCTCGTCGCTCCGGCGCCGCATGGGGGAAAGCGATTCGTGAGCCGTAACCGTACGAGCCGCAGCAGCGCCCCGAAGCCGGCTCCGGTCGCACTGACGGTCGACCGCAGTCGACGGCTCTCCGAGGGAGCGGTCGTCCAGGGCTCCGTCCGCGCCCGCCTACTGGGCCTCCCGCTCCTTCGACTCGACGCGACGCTCGCGCTGATGCCCGCCGCGATCACCAGGTCCCCCGCCCAGCTCGGCGCCGGAAACGGGCTGGCGGACGCCGTTCGGTGCATCAGCGAGGGAGCCGAGGTGCTCGCCGAGGTCCGCCGGAGCAACGGGAATTGAGGTTCTCGCTCCGAGGGCAGATCAGACGGAAGCCAGGCCGGGACGGAGCGAGCTGAGCCTGGTCGCGACGACCGAGTCGGCCACCTCCGCGCTGACCGCGTGGCCCGTGACCGCGGCGATGAAGTCGTCGCGGTCGAGCGCGCGCAGCTCCACGTCGTCCTGCGCCCGGACCGTTGCCGTGCGCGGGACATCGCGCAGGAGCGAGATCTCGCCGAAGTACTCGCCGGGCCCCTCGATGTTGATCACCTGGCCGTTGTTCAGGACCTCCACCTCGCCCGAATCGATGATGTAGAAGCGGTCGCCGGGCTCGCCCTCGCGGACGATCTCCCGACCCGCCTCCACGCGCACCGGGATCAACGACCTGGCGAGGCTCTCCAAAGTGGGCGGCGAAAGCGGAGCGAAGATGTCGATCCCGAGCAGGAGTTCGAGCTCGCGCTCCGGCACAGGCACCTCATCGAGCTCGGCCAGCCGGCGACGGAGCAGTGTCGCCAGGATCGGCAGCAGCGCGCCGGTGATCAACAGTGCCCCGCGAACGTCGAACGCCGCGATCAGGATCGGCGCCGCGATGGCTCCGATCCCGATCGTCCCCACCCACAGGCTCTGCACGGCGCCGAAGACGCGCGCGAGCACGTCGTCTGGGACTGCGCGCTGCAGAAGCGTGAATGCAGAGACGTCGACGAGC
>DASSXA010000248.1:0-3063 GCA_035704315.1 Gaiellaceae bacterium | reverse complement strand
CCAGACCGGCTTGGCGCCGAACCGCTCGCTCGCCCAACCGCTCGCCGGGATCGCGCTCGCAAAGGCAAGCAAGTACGCAGTCATGACCCACTGAATCGTCGAGACCGAGGTGTGGAGATCCTCGCCGAGGGTGGGGATGGCGACGTTGACGATCGTCGCGTCCAGGATGGCGAGGAGCATGCCGACGAGCACGACCGCGCCGAGAACGAGTATCTCCCTGTCCAATTTCGGTGGTGTAGCCATAAATTTAGAGTAGCACTAAAATTAGTGCAGCTGCAAAACTGTGCTAATCTCGCGATATGAGCCTCCGGGAACGCAAGAAGCAGCAGACCCGACTGGCTATTGCCGAGGCCGCCCGGCGCCTGTTCGGCGAGCGAGGCTTCGACGCCGTCACGATCGCGGAGGTCGCTCACGAGGCCGATGTGTCAGAGGGGACGGTCTTCAACTACTTCCCCACGAAGGAAGACCTCTTCTACAGCCCGATGGAGGCGTTCGAAGCCGAGCTCGTTGCGGCCGTCGCGCAGCGCAAGACCGGCGAGTCGGTCGCCCGAGCATTCCAGCGGTTCGTCCTCGAGCGTTCCGCCGGGCTGGCCGACCGCGCGGAGCTCATTGCGACCGCGGCGAGAATCCGCTCGGCCAGCCCGGCCCTCCAGGCTCGCGAACGCGAGATCTCGGCGCAGTACACGCAAGCGCTGGCCGAGTTGATCGCCGAAGAGACCGGTAAGCCGCGTGACGACGTGGAGGCGGCGGTGGTCGCCGGTGCGCTCATGGGCGCTCAGCGGACGCTCGTCGACTACGTCCGTGCGAGCGTGATGGCCGGCCGCCGCGGCCCAGACCTCAGCGCCGACGCGCGGGCGCAGGGCAGGCGCGCCTTCAAGCGTCTCGAGCGCGGGCTCGGCGACTACGCGGTCAAACGCTGATCTTCAAGAGCGGTAGCGGCGCGCCGTCCACCGTCGAGGGCGTCTCACCGACCTTGATCGCGCCCATCGCCAGGTAGAAAGGCTCGGCGAAGCGGTCGCTTTCGATGAGGAGCTCGGCAAACCCGGCCAACCTGGCGCGCGCGAGCGCGTCCTCCCACAACATTCGGCCATAGCCGCGGCCGATCGAGTGCGGCTCGACGAAGAGCCACTCGAGAACGCCCTCCGGCGGCTCGCCGACGAGGCCGTGGAAGCCGATCGCGCTCCCTTTGCGCTCGAGCACGAAGATGCTCGAGCCGGCGATCGTCTCGGCATCGATAGTGAGCGCTTCGCGCGCTGCCTCGAGGAACTCCTCGTCGTAGCCCCAGTGAGCCTTGGCGTGGAGTGCGAGCCGGCTCAGGAGCGGCCCTTCGTCACTGCGTGCAGGCCTGATCTCCAGGATGGGTTGGGAGACGATGGCGACGGCGGCCGCCGGTTCGAGCTCCTGGACGACCACGTCCGCGACGGCGAAGCCTTCGGCGCGGAGAATCTCGGTAAGGGCCGCGGCGAACTGCTCGGGCGGCTCTCTCCATGCGGGGGGCTGATGGAACAGGTAGAGCCTGCCCGAGGGCTCCAGAAGGTTCCTGACCGCGGCCAGCGCGTGCGCCGGCTGCTTCCAGAAGAGACTGACGTTGAAGGCGAAGACGTTGTCGAAACGCTCGTCGCCGAAGTCGGCTCGATCGAGCGCTGTTGCGTGGAAGACCGCCTTGCCGGCGTCGACGTGCTCGCGAGTCCTTTGCGCGGCCCGCTCGATCAGCGTGTGAGACCGGTCGATCGCGGTGATCGTCCCGCTCGTCAACCGCTCGCCGATGAGCGAAACCGCCAGACCGTTCCCGCAGCCGATCTCGAGTACGCGATCGTCCGGATCCACGGCGAGCGTCTCGACTGCCCATTGGTGCCGGTTCATCGAAGGAACCCGACGAGCATGTCGTTGACTCGTTCCGGCGCGTCCAGCTGCAGCCAGTGGCCCGCGTTCTCGACGCGCTCGTAGCGCCATGGGCCTGCGACGTGCTCGCCGGAGCCGAGCATGCCCTCTTCGGTCAAGTAGTTGTCCCCGCTGCTCCAGATCCCGAGCGTGGAAGCGGCGACGGCGGGGAACGGTCGTGCGCGCTCGAGCTCCTGCGCCGGTGTGGCGTTCGCCCGGTACCAGTTGAGCCCCGCAGTCAGCGCGCCGGGCCGCGCCAGGTCGGCAAGGTACTGGTCGCGATCTCGGGCAGCTCCCAGCATGTCCCGGAACAGTTTCCAGTCATCGCGCCGGATCAGCGCCTCGGCGACCCCGTCGAACTGGAAGAGCAGCTGATACCAGCCCTTCTCTCGCTGCTCGATCGACGGGTTGCGAAGCGTGTTCGGATGTCCAACCGACATGACGACGAGCCGGTCGACCCGCTCCGGGACGAACGCGGCGAGCGCCCAGGCGAGCCCGGCGCCCCAGTCGTGCCCGACGACATGTGCGCGCTCGACGCCGAGCGCGTCGAGGACGGCGACCATGTCCGCCACGCTGCGTCCGATCGAATAATCCTCGACCGTCTCCGGCCGGTCTGACTCTCCGAAGCCGCGCAGGTCGGGCGCGATGGCGCGCAGGCCGGCCTCGACGAGCGCCGGCACCTGGTACCGCCACAGCCGCGACGAGTCGGGAAAGCCGTGGAGGAGCAGCACCGCGGGCCCGGTTCCCTCGTCCTGCACCGCGAGGGTGATCCCGTGTGCTGCAATCCTTTGCATCGGCCTCAGGTTAGGGATCGTCGAGCTCAGGCAGTACACGCTGCGTCCAGGACAGCGAGACGTCCTGATCGACCTCTTCGCTCGGGAGCTCGTCGCCGGCCAGGAGGCGCTCGGGATGACCATCCTCGGGCAATTCCGGGATCTCAACGACCCGGACCGGTTCGTCTGGGTCCGCGGCTTTCGCGACATGGCGACCCGCCCTGGAGCGTTGGAGGCGTTCTACACCGGGCCGGTGTGGAAGCAGCACGGCAAGGCGGCCAATGCGACCATGATCGACTCGGACGACGTGCTGCTCCTACGGCCGGCCGGCTCACAGCCACCTGGGGACTTCATGGAGCCCGGCCTGGTCGTCGCAGGCATCCATTACTTCGACGAGCCGGTCGACAAC
>DASSXA010000152.1:0-7341 GCA_035704315.1 Gaiellaceae bacterium | reverse complement strand
CCGGCACACGAATTCGCTCGTTCACCCTCGTCTGGGGTTCGGGTGCGGGCTCCGGACGGACGAACCGCCGCGGCCTCAAAGACTCGTCACCAAGCTCTTCTTGTCCTCCTTGTGAAATGACAAAACCGCTGCAAGCAGCGGCTTTTTCCGCGTCCTCCGCTCGCTTGAACCCGCGCACGGCCTCTGGCCGTGGAGGTGAGGAACGGTTGCCGCCCCTGCTTGCAGGCGTCACACGTTAGCAGTCAGTTCCCGAATCAGTTCGTCGAGGCTTTTCGTCGATTGCTCGCCGCCGCGCTCGCGGACGGCCAGCGACGCTTCGGACTCACGGTCGCCGTAGACGATCACGTACGGGATCTTCTCGACCTCGGCGTCGCGGATTCGCTTCCCAACGGTCTCGTCCCGCTCGTCGACCTCGACGCGGAAGTCGCCCAGCCTCTCAGCGAGCGCGCGCGCCGCGTCTCGGTGGCTCTCCCCCACCGGGAGGATCCGGATCTGCACCGGGGCGAGCCAGAGCGGGAAGGCACCGCCGTAGTGCTCGGTGAGGATCCCGATGAATCGCTCCAGCGACCCCAACAGGGCCCGGTGGATGACGACGGGATTGTGCTCGTGGTTGTCGGCGCCCATGTACGTCAACCCGAAGCGCATCGGCATCTGGTAATCGAGCTGGATCGTTCCCATCTGCCAGCTGCGCCCGAGGGCGTCGGTCATGTGGAGATCGATCTTCGGGCCGTAGAAGGTGCCCTCCCCTGGGCTCACGACGTACTCCAGCTCATGGCGCCGAAGCGCCTGCTCGAGCGCAGCCTCCGCGTGGTCCCACTGCGCGTCGGTGCCGAGCCGGTGGTCGGGGCGAGTCGAGAGCTCCGCCCTCGGCGCGAGGCCGAAGAGCCCGTAGAGGTCGCGCGCGAACCCGATCATCGCGTCGATCTCCTCCTGGATCTGCTCCTCGGTGACAAAGACGTGCGCGTCGTCCTGCGTGATGTGCTTCACACGGAGCAGGCCGTGGAGTGTCCCGCCGCGCTCGTCCCGGTGGAGCGTGGACGATTCGGCATAGCGGAGCGGAAGATCGCGGTACGAGCGCAACTGGCTCCCGAAGAGGAGCATGTGCCCCGGGCAGTTCATCGGCTTCAGCGCGAGCGGGCTCTCGTGCTCGTGCTGCTGGACGAAGAACATGTTGTCCCGGTAGTTCTCGTAGTGGCCCGAAGTGATGTAGGTGTCGATGTCGTACAGGAGCGGCGTCTTCACCTCCAGGTAGCCGCGCTTGGCGTTCTCGCGCCGGCGGAGATCCTCGAGCGCGTTCCAGATCACCATCCCCTTCGGGTGCCAGAACGGGGAGCCGGGCGAGGCCTCCTGCAGGTGGAAGAGGTCGAGCTGCCGACCCAGCCGGCGGTGATCACGGCGCCGGGCTTCCTCCAGGCGCTCCAGGTACTCCTGGAGGTCGTCCTCGGTGTAGAAGGCGGTGCCGTAGATCCTCGTCAGCTGCTTGTTCTTCTCGTCACCGCGCCAGTAGGCGCCGGCGAGGCCGGTCAGCTTGACCGCCTTGATCGGCGACGAGTTCTGGAGGTGCGGGCCACGGCAGAGATCGGTGAAGTCGCCCTGGGTGTAGAAGGAGATCGGCCCCTCGGCCGTATCCACGAGCTCGACCTTGTAGTCCTCGTGCTCCGCCTCGAAGCGCCTCCGCGCGTCGTCGCGACCGACCTCCTCGCGCTCCCACGCGCGTCCTTCCGAGAGCTCCCGGCGCATCTCCTCCTCGATACGCTCGAGGGCCTCCTCGCCGATGGGCTCGGGGAACTCGAAGTCGTAGTAGAAGCCGTTCTCGATCGGCGGCCCGATGGCGATCTTCACGCCCGGATAGAGACGCCTGACAGCCTCAGCAAGCAGATGCGCAGTCGAGTGCCGGAGCACCGCCAGGGCGTCGGGATCGTGCGCGTCGCGCGTGGTCAGGATCTGGATCGGCTGGCCGTCCTCGAGGGGCAGCCGCAGATCCTGAACACGGCCGTTCGAGCGCACCAGGACGGCTTGCTCGGCGAGCTTCGGCCCGATCGCCGCAGCCGCGTCCAGCCCGGTCGCGCCCTCAGGGAGTTCGAGTTCAGAGGAATCGGGGAGAATCACCCGCATGGAGGAGAAGGTACCCGAGCACCCCCGCGAGGACGATCGAAACGAGGAGCTCGAGGGCTCGCCGGTCCCGGATCCCGAAGCCGAGGAAACGACGGCCGAGGACGATCCGGGAGCGGACTGACCCAGCCCTCCCTACTGTCAACGCAGGAGCCCCTCTACCGAGGGGCTCCGCTTGTCTTACGAATGATTCAGTCGTCGGTTACGGCCAAACGGGGCCTTGCGCCAGAACCATCGCAAGTGCGATCAACGCCGCAACCACGAGGGCTGCTCGAACGTTCACAGGAACTCCCTTCGGCAGAAATCGGTAACAGGCCAGTCCCTGGGCCGGGGAACGGCCTAGTATACGAACCCTGACCTGACGTGCCCAGACGAAAGTCAACACACGTAGACGATCCGGCCGCCGTCGGGCGGCGCCTACGAGACGCACGTGAGCGCGCGGGACTGAGTCAGCGGCAGTTGTCGTTCGAAGGGTGCTCGCCGGCGTACATCTCCCGCATCGAGGCCGGCGAGCGAATCCCGTCGCTGCAGCTCCTGCGGGAAATGGGGCGCAGGCTGGGCGTGAGCGAGGACTGGCTCGCGACAGGGCTCGACCGGGATGTCTTGTCGGAGGACCGCACGCTTCTGGACGCAGAGATTGCGCTTCGGTTCAACGAGATCGACACGGCCGAGGAGCTCTACGCGAAGGCGCTCCAGGCTGCGACGACAAACGCCGAGCGCGCGCGTGCACTTGCGGGGGTCGGGCAGATCGCCTTCGAGCGCGGTGACCCGCGCCGCGCGGTCGAGAATCTCGAGCAGGCGCTCTCGCTCTCGGGCGCCGAGGCCGCCGACCAGCCTTCTCTCGCCGACACCCTCGGCCGCGCCTATGCGATGCTCGACGACGTCGAGCCGGCCATCCGGCTCTTCCGCCAGTCGCTCGAGCGCGCGAACGAACGAAAGAACTCGCCGGAAGCCGTCCGCTTCGGCGTGCTGCTCGCGAACGCCTACATCGACAAAGGCGAGTTCGAGGAGGCGGGAGCGGTCCTCACGCGCACGGTCGACAGGGCCGACAACGCGCGCGATCCCGTGTTTCGCGCACGGATCTACTGGTCGCTGTCGCGCCTCCACGCCCTTCAGAACGAGCCGGGGCTGGCGGCGCGATATGCGCGCAAGGCCCTCGAGCTGCTGGAGCTGACCGAGCACACGACCTACGCCGCCCGCGCGCACCAGCTCCTCGCACATGTCGAGCTCGACCGCGGCGAGCCCGGCGAGGCTCTTCGCCTGCTCGATCGGGGGCTGCCGCTCGTCGAGGAGAGCGGAAACAAGGTCGAGCAGGCCCTTTTTCAGCTCGAAAAGGCAAGAGCGCTCGTCAAGCTGGGGCGAAGCGCGGAGGCGACGCGAATCGCCCAGGACAGCGCCGAGCTCCTCGAGGAGGCAAGCCCGGTCGACGCAGGACGCGGCTACACGGTCGTCGCCGACGTCTACGAACAGCTCGGCGACCGCGACAAGGCGATCGAGGTCTACGAGCACGCGGCCGCACTGCTTTCCGTGAGCCCGAGCCGCTACGTCCTCGAGGTCTACGCGAAGCTCGCCGATCTGCTCGAGGCCGAGGGCCGGAAGGACGATGCGCTCGAGACGCTGAAGAAGGCCGTCATGGTGCACGCGAGAACCAGCCCGATCCAGGCTCTCCCGCGGGTTTAGCCCCAGGTCCCCTGGTGCGGCCCCGGCCGGCACGGCTCGACCGGCTTCCCCAGCAGTACTTCACGGCGCTCCTCGCCCGAGTCGCGGAGGCGGCGCAGGCCCACGGCGATCCGCTCGTGGATCTCGGCCGCGGAAATCCGGAGGTCGGTCCGCCGGCCCACGTGATCGAGCGGCTCGCGGAGACAGCGCGTGAGCAGCGCGCCCACGGGTATCCGCCGTTCCGCGGTCTCCCCGAGCTGCGCGAGGCGATCGCGGAGCGCTACCGGGATCTCTACGGCGTCGACGTCGACCCCGACACCGAGGTGGCCGTCCTTCCGGGAACGAAGACCGCGCTCGTCGAGCTCGCCGTAGCGCTGGCGGAGCGGGGCAGCCGGGTGCTGCTCCCCGATCCGGGCTATCCGGACTATCCCTCCGGCGTCGCGCTCGCGGCGGCGAGGCTCGAGCCTCTGCGTCTAGACCCGGAGCGTGCTTGGGCTCCGCGGTGGGACGAAGCGCCGCGCGAGGACGTCGCCGCGGTGTACCTCAACTATCCGTCGAACCCCTGCGCCGTCGCGGCGCCTGAGGGCGTCTTCGAGTCGGCCGTCGCGTTCGCCGCCGAGACCGGCGCCGCCGTCGTCCACGACTTTGCCTACGGCGACCTCGTGTTCGACGGGCGCTCGGCGAAGAGCTTTCTGGCGACGCCGAATGCCAAGAGCGTCGGCGTCGAGATGTTCTCGATGTCGAAGAGCTATGGAATGGCCGGCTGGCGCCTGGGCTTCGTGCTCGGGAACGCGGAGATCGTCGAGCGGATGCAGCTCCTTCAGGACCACGCCCGAGCCGGGATCTTCGTCCCGATCCAGGAAGCCGGGATCGCGGCCCTTCGCGGCCCGCAGGAGTCGGTCGACGAGCGACGCGACACGTACGAGCGCCGGCGTGACCGCGTGCTCGAGGCTCTGGCGGGAACCGACGTGCCGGAGCCGGTGTGCGAGGGAACTTTCTACGTCTGGATCCGGTTGCCGGACGGCCTCACGATCGAACGGCTTCTGGAGGAGTATCGCGTGGCCGTGGCACCGGGCGAAGGCTTCGGAGCGACCGGAGCCGGCTGGGTCCGGCTTTCGCTGGCGGTAACGGACGAGCAGCTCGAGCAGGGGCTCGAGCGGTTCGTCCGCGCACTCGTATAGGAGCCGTCTAGATCGTTACGACGCCTCGGCAGACCTGGCCGCCGCGGGCGGCCGTTGCCTTGGCGACGATGCGGTCGGAACCTGCGGAGTTCCTGATCCGCCGCTCGACGGTGAAGGAGCCGCTCGGCGGCCGCGTGACCCTCGCACCGCGAAAGACTGTTGCGCCGTCGCGGGTGATGACGACGTTCCAACGGCGGCCGGCGACGTTCTGATCCACCTCGAACTCGGTCTCGATCAGGCCGTCGTCGAGCTTCGCCTTCAGCTTCCAGCTCGCCGCACCGGAGCACTTGCCCTGTCTGATTACGCCCGGGCTCGACTTGGCCGGTGCAAGCGCCGGCACCGCAACGACAACCGCAATGACTCCGACGAGTATGGCCAACGTCCGCATGAAAATCCCCCTTGATTGACTGCTCCCAACGTACGCACCCTCGTCTCAGGGGCGGGCTAGGCGTTGGTTAAACCTTGGTAGGGCTCAGGCCGCGGGCGAGGCCTGACAACGTGTCTCTCATGACCTGCTCGGAGCTGTTCTCGTACCGGAAGTCGTACGCGGCGAAGCCCGCAACGCCCATCCGTGCGCGCTCGTCGACGTACTTGGCTCGCCAGCGGTTGACCTCGCCGCGCGGCAGCCTCGCAACGTTCCCGCCGAGACCGGGTACGAGATGCCAGCCGGGCGTCATCCCGACGACGTAACGGTCGGCGAGCTCCTTGCGAATCGTGCCGCCCCGGGCGAGCATCCGTTGCTCCCCTGCATACGCGCGGGCGACATCCTCGGGGTTGCCGACGAACGGCGGATACTCCTCGCCGACGAGCCGGAACGTTGCGCTTTGCAGAGCCCGCCAGAACGCACGCAGCTCGTAGTCGACGCGTAGTCCGGCCACACCCAGCGCCCGACGAGAAGCCCAGACGAAGCCGATTCGCGGTCCGTCGCCGAACTCCGGGCGGCCGAAGTTCAGTCCGTGAAGGACCCCGCGGGTGAGCTCTCGCCACTCGCGTCCCCGGTTGCCGCCCAGCTCCGCCGCCAGTTCGTCGAACTGCCATGCGTCGACCCGGACACCCTCAAGCTCGGCAATCCGCACCTCGTCGCGAAAACGACGCCCCAGTTCTCTTCCCCATCCGAGCCGCTGCCGAGGTGGCATCGAGAGAATCGCCGTCAGCGACGGCAGCCTGCCGGCAAGCGCCGGCTCCTCCGCTTCCGCGACCCGGCGCCGGCTCCAGAACGATGTCGGCTTGATGGGGAACATCGGGGCGTACCGCCCACGCTGCAGCGCCTGGATCTGCCGGCTCACCGGTGCGTTCACTCCGTAGCTGCCGACGTAGATCTCGGTTCCGGGCGGAGTGCGCGTAGCTCGGATCGCCCGAGTCAGCTTCGGGACGTCGTCCGGCTCGAAGTACGAGATGAGAAGAAGGCGTGCGATTAGGTCGGCTGCGCGAACATCCAGCGGTGGCCCTCGAGGTCCTCGACCCGGTATTGGCGCTGGCCGACGCCGGAATTGTCCTCCAGCTCTGTGAGGATCGTGGCGCCGGCTGCCTGTGCGCGCTCATAGTGCGCGTCGATGTCGTCGACCTCGACCAGGACACCGTCGACGACGTAGGGCGTTTCCAACATCCGGCGCGCGGCCTCGCAGCTCTCTGCGAGCTTCCTCGGGCCTCGATACTCCGGCCCGGGATTCCCGAGGAACACGATTCCCTCGCCGAGCTTTAGCGTCACGTGTGTGACCGTTCGCTCGTCCCCGAAGCGCTCGACCTCCTCGAAGCCGAACGAGCGGCAGATCCAATCCGCAGCGCGGCCCGCGTCCTCGTACGACAGCATCGGGACGACCCGCTGGTCGGTCACCGCTCCGCCACCGGCTCCAACGTCTCGTCCGAGGCCAGCCGGTCGCGCACAACCGCCTCGCCGGCCGCGCGGACCGCGGGATGCCCCGTGACGACGGCGAGGAAGTCGCTGCGCCGGATGCTGGCGAGCTTCATCTCGTCGCGGGCGGTCACCGTCGCCGTCCGCGGCACGTCGTGAAGCAGGGCGATCTCGCCGAACCACTCACCTGGCCCCTGGACTCTGACACGCTCCCCGCCCCGCGTTACCTCCGCGTGTCCGTCGACGACGATGTAGAAGTCTTCGCCGGGCTCGCCCTCGGTGATGATCCTCGTTCCGGCCGGCACGGAACGCACCTCGAGGCGTGAGGCGAGGTTCTCCTTGGCTGCAACGGAGAGCGGCTCGAACAGTGGAACCGTGCTCAGGATCCCCAGCTCGCGCGTGGGCGCGACCGCGACTTCGTCGATTGCGACCAGGCGGCGCCACGCGAGCAGCGTTACGGCGACGAGGAAGCACCCGGTCGCCACCAGCGCACCGCGAACGCCAAGCCCGGCGACGAGCGCCGGCGCGGTGATCGAG
>DASSXA010000357.1:0-4340 GCA_035704315.1 Gaiellaceae bacterium | reverse complement strand
GATGATGACGCCGCCGCCCGGGACGGGGACGAGCTCGCGGTGCGAGGTCGTGTGACGGCCGCGCCCATCGGAGCGGACGTCCGCGGTCTTGAACCGCTCGTCACCCAGCAGGCGGTTGATGATCGACGACTTGCCGACGCCTGACGAACCGAGGAGGACCGCCGTTCTCCCTCCCGCGAGGTGCCGCCGGAGATCGTCGACTCCGTCGCCGGTGCGGGCGCTGACAGCGTGGATCGGGACGCCGAAAGCGACGGTGTCCGTCTCGGCGATTCGGCCGTCCAGGTCGTCCGTGAGATCGAGCTTGTTGAGGACGATCACCGGCGTGGCGCCACCTTCCCAGGCCGTCGTCAGATAGCGCTCGAGGCGGCGGACGTTGAAGTCCCGTTCGTCGAGGCCCATGACGAGGAAGGCCACGTCGACGTTCGCCACCAGTACCTGCTCGGTCACCTCGGTCCAAGGTGTCTTCCGCGAGAACTTGCTCGCGCGCGGGAGGACCGCATCGATCAGGCCGTCGCGGACCGCGACCCAGTCGCCGACGACGGGAAGATCACCGGGGCCGGCCTCGTGGTGGAGCCGGCCGGTGAGCTCGACGAGCTGCTCGGCACGCTCCGTCACGACCTGCCACGCGCCGCGGTGCTGCACGGTGACGCGGCCCGGTGTGAGGCCAGGCTCTGTGTGATCTTCGAATGCATGAGCGATCTCGTCGTTCCAGCCGAGGCGCTCGAGATTGGGGTTATGCAAGCTGACTCCTTTCCTGCAAGGACGGACGAAGCGGGTCTCGCAGGACCGAAGTGCTCTAGCGGAGTGAGGCCCTGCGAGTGAGGAAGCGATCAAGCTCAGTTGTCATGGCGCCTCCTTTCGTCGCGGGACTTTGGCCAGGGTAGGGAGTTCGTCTGCAAACGTCAAGAGGCGCGGCGCCACTATCGTCCCGCCCATGCTTTTGCGGCTGATCGGTCTTCTGGTTGTGGTGGTCCTCGCTGCTTGCGGCGGAAACGGGGGCGATGAGGAGCAGCCGGTCGATGCCTTTCGCGCCTTCGCTCAGGCCGCCGCCGGCCAGAACGGCGACAAGGTCTGGGATTCGCTCTCCGAGCGGATCACGTCGCAGGTCTCGAAGGATCGGTTCACGGCTCCGGCCGTTCTGAAAGGCCTTAGCGACGAGTACACGTCGGTCTCGTCGTCGAGCGCGCGGACTGCGCTCGACGTCCGGCTCGGGGACGACCTGGCGTTGGTCGCCCTGGACGGGGGCGAGGGGGTCAAGCCGATGATCATGCGTCGGGAAGACGGTAAGTGGCGCGCGCAGCTGAACGAGCTCACGGTCGCCTACAGCTTCAATCGACCTCGATTCGGGGTGGAGGTTCCTCCGTCAGTGCGCGGCCCGATCAAGACGCGCGCCTGGATCGACGGCAAGGAAGCCAGGGTCGTGCGGACGCACGGGACACCGCCGACCTTCCGGATCGTGCCGGGTACCGGCAAGCACAACGTGATCGCCTACGCCGAGGCGGGAGGCAGCACGGGCACAGCCGCCTGGACGATCGGGGCGTAAGCGATTAGCCGCCGAGCCGCTCTCGCCAGGCCTCTCCTGCGGCGCGGCCTTCGGGCGTTCGCAGGAAGTGTTCCAGCGAGACGTGGACGAATGAGCCCTTTGCGGTTGCGAGCAGGTCGTCGCCGTCTTTTAGCTCGCCGCCGATCTCCAGCCGGCGGCCGCGATCCTCTTGGAGCCCAGCTGAGATCGTCAGCTCCCGGTTGATGTGGACGGGTTCGAGGAAGCGGATCTCGAACCGGGCGGTGACAGAGGGGAAGCGGTACCAGGTCGCGAGCAGGCCGCACGCCTCGTCCAGCGCGGCAGCGACCAGGCCACCGTGGACGAGCCCGGGCGCCGCCTGGTGGTGCTCAGCGAACGAGAAGGTCGCTTCGTAGGCGGTCTCGCCCTCTGCCTGCGGGGTCGGCAGTCGGATTCCCGTCGGATTGTTCCCGCAGCCCCAGCAGGCCGGGTCGTGGTGGGGCGGAATCTTCATCCGGGGTCAGACCCCGTCACGACCGCGTGACTTTCTGTCCACGAGTGAGACATGGCCACCCCCGTGACGAGCGTTGCCGTTCCATTTTCGCGAGCCTTTCGTCACAGTTTCGGCCCAAAATTGGCGCTGGTCCGACACGGGGTCTGACCCCGCCTCCGAAGCGCCGCCCACGCGCTTAGCGAAGCCCGCCGCGCTCGAAGTGGGCCTTGAAGAAGTTCTCCGACCCGGACGTGGCCATCGCGGCCGACGCCGAGATCTCGAGCGCGAGCGTCGCCGCCGCGACGATCTGGGCGAAGCGGTAGACCTTCCCGGGGCCGGCGCACCCAAGCAGGGACAACCACGAGCGCGCATAGGGAAGCGTGGTCCCGCCGCCGACTGTCGCCACCTCGAGGCCGGGGAGCCGAATCCCCGCGTTCAGCCCGCCCTCGACGCGCCTTCCGGTCCCGTGCGCCATGGAGCTCGTACCGACCATGCCGAGGTCCTGGCCGGTCGCTGCGAAGATCGCCGCGATCGCCGTCGCCGGGGTGAACGAGACGCCCAACATGCCCGAGGCGACCGCGCCGTGCGTCCCGGCCCACGAGAGCTCGAGGAGGTCGTCAATCGTCGTCCGTAACACGCGCCGCACAGCGTCCTCGGTCAGCGTGCACTCCGCAATCACCGTCTTTCCGTGTCCGCCGCGTTGGAAGTAGCGGTGCGAGACCTTCTTGTCGCCGCCCATGTTCCCCTCGAGCATCGCCCGGTCGGGCTTGACCGGAGCCTGCTCCATGACGAAGCCCATGTTCAGCGCGTACGCGTTGCGGGTCATCATGTTCGCGCCGACGGCGTCGCCCGTCGTGAACGCCCACATCACGTGGCACATCGGCCCCACCACGTGCGTCTCGACCTCGCGCAGTCTGGCCCAGCGGGAGACCCACTCCTCCTCCCGCCCGGCGAGCCACTCACGCATCGCGGGAAGCGAGCCCTCGATCCAGCGCGCCAGAATCGCCGCTTCCTCGGACGAGCGGCAGATGAAGCACGAGGCCCGCGTGATGCGGTCCCGTAGCACCTCGGTCCGAAAGCCACCCGACTCCGCCGCCGCCCTCGCTCCGCGGTAGAGCGAGTCGGACATAGACCCCTCCGTGTGCGCAAGCGGCACGAAGACGTCCTCCGTCGAGCGGCCCCGCTCGACGACGTCGCCCTCGGGTTCGCTCAGCTCGTAGTCGCCGAGGGAGATCCTCAGGGGCCCGATAACCGCCGTCGGGATCACCGAGATCCCCGTCAGCGCCTCCTGGGCCTTGACCCAAGGGGTCAGGTCGTCGCCGAAGACCTCGCGATCCACGCGGCCGTCCAGCGCTTCTTGCCGCGCCTTGATCGACGCGGGGTCGTTCTTCCGTGGCCAGCGTCGGAGTTCCACCGGCGCAGGTTAACCTCGCCCTCGTGGCGGCACGACTGATGGACGGAAAGGCGCTCGCCGAGCGCATCAGGGCCGAGGTCGCCGCGGAAGTCAAGGACCTCGGCGAGGTCGGCCTGACGACTGTGCTCGTCGGCGACGACCCAGCATCCGAGATCTACATCCGGCGGAAGCAGGAGGCAGCTCGTGAGGTGGGGATCCTGTCCCGCGACTACCGGCTCGCCGAGGACACGACCGAGGAGGACCTTCTGGAGCTCATCGCGCAGCTCAACGCCGACGATGCCGTTGACGGGATCCTCGTCCAGCTCCCGCTGCCGCCGCACATCGACGAGGAGCGCGTGATCGACGCCGTCGACCCTGCCAAGGACGTCGACGGCTTCCACCCGGTGAACGCAGGGAAGCTCTTCCTCGGCCAGGACGGGCTCGTCGCCGCCACGCCCACCGGGATCGTGACGCTGCTCGACGAGTACGAGGTCCCGCTGGTCGGCGCCCGCGCCGTCGTCGTCGGCCGGAGCAACATCGTCGGCAAGCCGGTTGCGCTCCTCCTCCTGGCGCGGCATGCCACCGTCACCATCTGCCACTCGCGCACGGCTGACCTCGCCGCGGAGACACGCGGAGCGGAGGTCCTTGTCGTAGCCGTTGGACACGCCGGCCTGATCACTCCAGACATGGTCAAAGAGGGGGCGACGGTGATCGACGTCGGAATGAATCGCACGCAGGAGGGCCTCCGCGGCGACGTCGATCCGGCCGTCGCGGAACGCGCGGGTCTGATGACGCCAGTTCCCGGCGGAGTCGGGCCGATGACGATCGCTTCACTACTTCGCAACACGGTCGAAGCCGCCCGCTCTCAGACGATGCTAAGGTCCGGCCGTTAGTGCAAGTAGTTCGGCGGCTCGGTGCCCGGGCCGTCGTTCGTTGTTTGAAGGAGGAACGAT
>DASSXA010000206.1:0-4269 GCA_035704315.1 Gaiellaceae bacterium | reverse complement strand
CTCCGTGAACATGAAATGGGTGGGGCATCGGGTGGTCAGAGTCCATCTCGTTGACCAGCCGAATCTTCACTCGATCGCCAACGCGGAACCGCCAGTCGATCATCGCGTTCTCTGCACCCGTCTCCCGGTCGACCAGCTTCCAGCGCATGTTCGCCGCCGTGGTCATCCGGTTGACCTCGACCATGTCGTCTTCCCACTCGATCCCCTGGGCGGCCTCGTGGGCATGCGAGTGGTCGTGTCCGCCATGGCCGGCATGGCCGTGGTGGTGACCTTCATGGCCGTCGCCGCCACCACGTCGCTCGTGGCTGCCGTGTCCATGGTGGCCTTCGTGGCCCTCATGACGGTGATGCTCGTGCTGGCTCGACTCGACGAGGTCGGCGGGCACGAGCTTCATCCCGCACTTCGGACACTTGCCCGGCTCGTCGCTGACGACGTCCGGATGCATCGGGCACGCGTAGACGACGGCCCCTTCCGGAGCTCCCATGTCCATCTCCGCGACGAAGGCGAGCGTCTTGTCCGGCGGAGCGGCGAAAGACGGCGTGATCCGCTCGCGCTCGGCGATCATGTCCGCGTTCGTCCGTAGGACCTCGAACTCATCTACGAGGTCCGGGTCGGCTGCCTCCTCGCTCACGGTGATGCCCGCGAACCGATACAAACGATCCGGCGTTTTGTGTTCGAGCGTAAACGCGCCCGCCTGGGAAAAGTGGACGTCGACGACCACGCGCTCGGAGGGGGCGAGGAGCATCTCCTCTACGTACTCCTCGTGCTCGTAGTGCCCGGCGTCGGCGCCGACGAGCTTCATGCGCACTCCCGGCAGAGTCACGTTGAAGACGCGTGTGTTCGCCGTGTTCGTCAGGTAGAGGCGGACGACCTCGCCGCGCTTCGCGGACAGCGAGAGATGGGGTTCACCCGAGACGAGCATCACGTTGCCGAATCGGCCCATTGCGACGTGCGTCGTCTCCGACTCGCTGAACGGAGCCAGCTTCCCGTTCTCGATCAGGATGTCGTCGAGCGTGAGCAGCAGCTCGCGGTTCGCGGGCGGCCAGTAGTCGGGCTGGGACGGGACGACAAGGATGTTCCCGTAGAGGCCCATCTCCTGGCCGTAGTCCTCGCGGATGTGTGGGTGGTACCAGTAGGCGCCGGAATCCGGCACTGTTACCTCGTACGTGAAGGTCTCTCCGACCGCGATCGGCGCCTGCGTGTCGTGGGTTCCGTCGAAGCGGTTCTCGAGCCGCAGTCCATGCCAGTGCACGGTCGCTTCGAGATCGCCGCGGTTCGTGACATGCACCTTCACGGTTGAGCCCTGCGGGATCTTGAGCGTCGGCCCTGGGATCGAGCCGTTGTAGGCGAGCATCCGCACGGTCGCATCGCCGATTCGCTTCGCGACAGGAGTGAGCTCGAGATCGAACTCGTCGCCGTCGTTGAGCTCGACGAGCTCTGGTCGAGTCGCCTCGGGTAGGCCCTTCGTCTCAGTCGGGAGTTGCTCGAGGACCGTCGTGCTGTGTTCGTGATGATTGTGCATGACTCAGACCCTCTCTTTCTGCGTCGTTCCTTGTGCCAGCGAACGTTCTTTCTGGAGCTCGGCGATCTTCCCGGCGATGAATTCGGCGTCTTCCTTGACCCAGCCGATCAGCGCCGAGCCGCGGGTGTGCTGCCAGGTCAATCCGAGGAAATAGAGCCCAGGGAGGTCAGTCACGCCACGGCGGTGGCGCAGACGGCCCTGCTCATCGAAGACGGGGAGGTGGATCCAGGAGTAGTCGGGGCGGTAGCCGGTCGCCCACAGGACGGCGTCCACCTCGAGCTCACTTCCGTCCTCGAAGCGAACGGTTCGGCCGCTTGCGTCGACGACTCGCGGTTTTAGCTTCACGCCGTAGCGGTTGCTGAGGTCGCGCGGGCTCGAGCCGATCAGCGTTTCGCGTGTGCTCAGCCGGCGGCCGAGCCGCGACTCAACAGTCGTCTTGAGGAGTCGCGACTTCGTCAGCCACCAGAACAGATCGCGCCCGAGGGCGCGCTGCGGGAGCGGAGTCTGGCGCGAACCGACCGCGAGGGCAACCCGATGCGTCCTGGAGAGCTCCTTCGCGATCTGGAAGCCCGTGTTTCCGCCGCCCACGATGAGCACTGTCGTTTCGGGCATGTCGTCCGGCTCGCGATAGCCGGTCGCATGGGTCTGGAACACTTCGGGCGCGAGACGCTCGGCCGCCTCTGGGACGTACGGGATCTGGAACGGACCGGTCGCAACGACGACCTGGTCCGCAGTAATCGTCTTGCCGTCGAGCTCGAGCGCGAACCGTCCGTCCTCTGCGGTGAGGCTCCGGACGGGTGTGTGCTCTTCGACAGGAAGCTCGAACTTCGCCGCGTACGCCTCGAGGTATGCGATCACCTCGTCGCGCGTCGGATACCCGTCCGGATCGCCGGGAAATGGGAAGGCGGGAAGGCTGCTGTAGCGGCGCGGCGTGAACAACGTGAGCGACTCCCACCGCTCTCGCCAGGCAGAGGCGATCGAGCCGGCCTCGACGATCAGAAAATGTCGGCCCTGTTGTTGGAGGAAGTGGCCCATGGCCAAGCCGGCCTGGCCCGCGCCCACGACGACGACTTCAAGACTGATGTCCGATTGGGAATCTGCGGTTCTTGACTCTGAACGCGTCATGCCTGTCGCGTTCCCGCTCAGCGCTCGCCAAAACGCCAAGCTGGATGGGAACTAGACAGGCGGCGGCTCGGGCACGGCCTCTTGAGGGCCGGCCTCGAAGACGGCCTCGCGCTCGTGCGGCTGCAGCCGGCCGGCCCTGATCTCCTCGGCCCAGTGGCAGGCGACCAGGTGGCCGTCGGAGAGCTTGCGGAGCGGCGGCACCTCGGTCGTGCAGCGCGTCGGCTGGATGTACGGGCACCGCGTGTGGAACCGGCAGGCATGAGGCGGGTTCGCCGGGCTCGGAAGGTCGCCCGGGAGAAGGATCGTCTCCCGCTTCGCCTCGACTTCGGGATCCGGAATCGGAACCGCGGAGAGCAGCGCGATCGTGTACGGGTGCAGCGGGTTCTCGTAGAGCTCCTCGGCCGGCGAAATCTCGACGATCGAGCCGAGGTACATAACGGCGATTCGGTCTGAGATGTGGCGCACGACGGCCAGGTCATGGGCGATAAAGAGGTACGTCAGCGAGAACTCGGACTGGAGCTGCTCGAGCAGGTTGATGATCTGCGCCTGAATCGAGACGTCGAGCGCCGAGACGGGCTCGTCGGCGACGATGAAGTCCGGATTGACCGCAAGTGCTCGGGCGATGCCGATCCGCTGGCGCTGCCCGCCGGAGAACTCGTGTGGGTAGCGGGAGCCGGCGTCGGCAGGGAGCCCGACGGTCTGGAGCAGCTCGCGTACCGCTCCCGCCTGCTGACGACGGCCGACGAGGCCGTGAATCTTCATCGGCTCGCCCACGATCCGCGCGACGCTGTGGCGCGGGTTGAGCGAGGAGAAGGGGTCCTGGAAGATCATCTGCATCCGGCTACGCAGCTCGCGGATGGCTCCCTCGCCTTGCTCGGAGATGTCCTCGCCGTCGAAGAGGATCCGGCCTGCCGTCGGCTTGTAGAGGCGCAGGATCGCGCGGCCGACGGTCGACTTCCCACAGCCCGACTCGCCGACGAGGCCGAGCGTCTCACCTTGCTGGATCTCCAACGAGACGTCGTCCACCGCCTTGATGTCCCCGACATGGCGGTCGAGCAGGATCCCGCTCTTGATCGGGAAGTAGACCTTCAGGTTCTCGAGCGCGACGAGCGTTCCGTTCTGCGTCACAGCTGCAGCTCCGGAGTCCCAACGTGTCGACCGGTCATTGCAGACGATCGCGCGGGCAAAGCCTGCACGATCTGAAGGCGGCGTCGCAAGCGCCGCCTCATGACACGACGGCCGTGCGCATCCGATCCCACTCCTCCGCCGGGACAGGGTTGAAGCAGGCGACTTTGTGGCCGGGCTCGATCTCGAGGAGCGGCGGGACCTCCTGGCGAGAGATCTCAATCTCGTAGCGGCACCTCGGCTGGAAAGGACACGCCTGCGGCGGGCTGAGCATGTCGCGCGGGTTGCCTTCGATGGGGTGGAGCTTCTCCGCGCGCGCGGCGTCGAGCCGCGGAATGCTCTGGAGCAGCCCGACTGTGTAGGGGTGCCGGGGGCTCGCGAAGAGCTGCGTAGCGGAGCCGGTTTCCACGAACATCCCGGCGTACATCACGTTCACGCGCTCGCACATCCCGGCGACGACTCCGAGGTCATGCGTGATCAGGATCAGTGCTGCATTC
>DASSXA010000148.1:0-5481 GCA_035704315.1 Gaiellaceae bacterium | reverse complement strand
GTCGCGTAGGACTCCTGCCAGAGGATGTGCGAGTCGTAGGTCCACGCGTACTCGAACCCGTGCTGCTCCGCGAGCTCCACCAGTTCGAAGAAGCGCGAGCTGGGTGGGTCGGGCAGAACGGTGACGCCGAAGCTGAGCATGGATCCTCCTCTGGGCAGGGAAACCTGCATTTTCCATTGAAATCTGCAGGGTGGCAATCTGGACCTACGTGCTCTTCGCGCTCCTGGCCGGCGCCATGCTTCCACTTCAGTTCGGGATCAACGCCCAACTCGCCGAGTGGGTGGGCGGTTCGGTGCGAGCAGCGCTCGTCTCCTTCGTCGTCGGTGCCGTTGCGTTGTTCTTCGCCGCCTTGACGACCGTGCGCGACGGTTGGCCCGAGCGGGCCGGAGACGGGCCCTGGTGGATCTGGATCGGCGGCCTATTGGGTGCGTTCTACGTGCTCGGCTCGATCGTGACGGCGCCGAAGCTCGGCGCGGCGACGCTCGTGGCGTTGATCCTGGCCGGGCAGGCGATCGCCTCGCTGCTCGTCGACCACTTCGGCTGGGTCGGGTTCGAGGAGCATCCGATCACGGCGGTGCGCGTCGTCGGAGTGCTCCTTCTGGCCGGCGGCGTCGCGCTCGTCCGCCTTTCGTAGCGCCGCTCCGGTCGGGGTCAGACCCCGTCACGAAGAAGCGCCAACTTTGTGCCGAAAGAGATACGGCTGGGCCGCGGTTTCGCCAGGGCTAGCGCCTGCCGGCCGCGGGACAGGTCCCGATTGGGGACAAAGAGTCACAGGCTCGACGCGGGGTCTGACCCCAGGTTACGAAGCGAGCCAATCGATCGTCTTGGACGCGAGACGATCGAGCGCCTTGACCGAGAGCTCGAGGTGCTCTTTCTTCGTGTCTTCCAGCTTCGTGTGCGACAGGCCGCGCAGGCTCTGGACGAAGAGCATCACCGTCGGGATGCCGGCCCGGGAGACCTCAGCGGCGTCGTGGAGTGGGCCGCTCGGGAGGAGGTGTGACTGTCCAGCGACCTCCTGGATCGACTCCTCCGCAAGCTGGATCAGCCCGTCGTCGAAGAGGATCGGCTCGATGTTCCAGATGCGCTCGAACTCGACCTCGATCCGCTCCTCCTGCGCGAACCGCCGGCAGCAGTCCTTCGCGTCCTCGAGCAGCGCCGCAAGGCTCGCCGCGTTCAGATGGCGCTGGTCGAGGAGCTGCTCCGCCGTCTCGACCACAGATGTGACGATCCCGGGGTAGCAGACGACCCCGCCCGAGGTGCAGACGGCGCCGTCGCCCGTCCGCGCTGCGATCTCGCGGAGCTCCAGCGCGAGCTTGGCGGCTCCGGCGAGCGCGTCGCGACGCTGATCCATCGGCGTCGAGCCGGCGTGTGCGGCCTGGCCCCGCCACGTGACGCGGTGACGCTCGACTCCGTAGGTGCCCAACACGGCACCCAGCGGCAAGTCCATCGACTCGAGCACCGGTCCCTGCTCGATGTGGAGCTCGAGATATGCGGCGGCGTTTTCCAGCTGCCTGCTCGACTCTGTCGCGCGATCCAGCTCCACTCCGTGCGCGCCGATCGCCTCAGGCAGCGAGATCCCGTCGCGATCGCTCAGCTCCCGCAACTCGTCCTGGTCGCTCATCGACCCAGCCGCCGCGCTGGAGCCGAAGAGCGAGCGGCCGAAGCGAGCCCCCTCCTCGTCCGCCCAGCTGACGAGGTGGACAGTCACCGGCGGCTCGCCCTCCTCCGCGATCCGCCGGAACACCTCCGAGCCGGCGACCACGTTGAGCGCGCCGTCGAGCCACCCGCCGTTGGGAACGGAGTCAAGGTGGCCGCCGATCAGGAGTTCCTTCTCCGAGTGACCGCGGAGGGTCCACCACTGGTTCCGCGCCTCGTCGAACGCCATCTCGGCCCCGGTCCGCTCGAGCTTTCCGGCCATCCATTCCTGTGCCTGCACCCAGGTGTCCGTCCAGGCCACGCGCTGAGCACCGTCCTCGTTGCCTGTCAGCTCGCGGAGCTCCTTCAGCTCGGCGACGGTCCGTGAAGGATCGAGCGGGCTCACGACACGCAGAATCCGTTGCCTTCGGGATCCTTCATCACGGTCCAGAACTCTTGATACGGCCCGATCGTCTGTGAGCGTTCCTCGACCTTCGTGGCGCCGAGGCTCACAAGACGCGCGACCTCCGTGTGACGATCCTCGGACTTCAGGTCGAGGTGGATCGGGATCTCCTCGGGCGAGCTCCTCGGGCGGCGCTGGAACAGCAGCCTCGGGCCGGTCCCGTCGGGGTGGACGAGCATCGCCCAGCCCGTCGGATCGAGCTCGCCGCGCTCGATCGCCTTGTCGACCTCCGCGAGAACCTCCGGCGCCGGCTCGACAGGCTTGTAGCCGAGCGCTGCGGCCCAGAACCCCGACAGCGGAACCGGGCTCTCGCAGGCGAACGTGATGTTGCTCAGATCCGCCACGCCACGACGTTAACGTGTCGTCATGGCGACCGTAGCGGCCGAGCGACCTCGCCCGAGCGTTACATGGCGGCCTGCTGCGGTACAGGTCGGAATGCTCGCGGGGGTTCTCGCTGGGCTCTGCCTTCTCTGGGAGGGCTTCAAGTGGTTCGGCGAAACCACCGGCCTGAAAGTCGGCGCGTTCGAGGTCAACGACCGGACGTTCCCCCACATCTACGACATCGTCGGCCAGCTCTTCGAGCCCTCCCGCCGGAACGGACCGATGCTGATCCAAGTCCTCTGGGACGCCGCCCTCTTTACGGCCAAGGAGGCCGCCGTGGGGTTTGCTCTCGGCGCCTCCATCGGATTCGTACTCGGAGTGCTGCTCGCCCACTCGCGGCTGCTCCAGCGCAGCTTCCTGCCCTACATCGTCGCCTCGCAGACGATCCCGATCCTCGCGATCGCTCCGATGGTCGTCGTCTGGCTCGGCGGCCGCGGCTTCCCCGACTGGTTCTCGGTTTCCGTGATCGCCGCCTATCTGACCTTCTTCCCGGTCACGATCAACACGCTCCGAGGCATGACCTCCGTCGATCCGCGCGCGCTCGAGCTCATGCGCTCGTACGCGGCGGGCTCCTGGGAAATCCTCTGGAAGCTCAGGTTTCCGACCTCGCTCCCCTACCTCTTCGCGGCCTTCAAGATCGCAGCGACGGCGAGTGTGGTGGGCGCGATCATCGGCGAGCTGCCTGCCTCGATTCAGGACGGCCTCGGCGGAGCGATTCTCAACTTCAACCAGTACTACGCAACGTCTCCCCCGAGCCTTTGGGCCACCAACCTCGTCGCGGCGCTCCTTGGGATCACGTTCTTCCTGATCGTCGTCGTCGTCGAGAGGATCGTCGTCCGCCGCGCGCCGGAGCACGTCGCATGAGTGTGGTTTCGCTCACCAGTGTCAGGAAAGAATTCGGCACGGGCGGTGTGGTCGCCCTCGAAGGAATCAACCTCGAGATCGGCGAGCAGGAGTTCATCTCCCTGATCGGCCCGTCGGGCTGCGGCAAGTCGACGCTCCTTCGGATCATCGGCGACCTGATCCGGCCCACCTCCGGTGATGTCGTCGTGAACGGGAAGTCGGCGCACCAGGCACGGCTCGACCGGGACTACGGAATCGTCTTCCAGGACGCAGTCCTCTTCGACTGGCGAACGGTGGCCAAGAACATCGCGCTGCCGCTGGAGATGATGGGCTGGGACCGGCGGAAGCGGTCCGAACGCGTAGAGCAGCTCGTCGACCTCGTCGAGCTCACCGGGTTCGAAGGCCACCATCCCTGGCAGCTCTCCGGCGGGATGCAGCAGCGGGTGTCGATCGCGCGCGCGCTCTCGTTCGACCCTCCGCTTCTGCTGATGGACGAGCCGTTCGGCGCGCTCGACGAGATGACGCGGGAACGCCTGAACCTCGAGCTCCTGCAGATTTGGGAGCGCAGTGGAAGCACCGTCACCTTCGTCACGCACTCCATCTCCGAAGCGGTGTTCCTCTCGACGCGTGTCGTCGTCATGTCCGCCCGCCCGGGCCGGATCGTCGGAATCATCGACGTCGACCTCCCACAGCCGCGAACCGCCGATACGCGTGAGGAGGCCCGGTTCGCAGAGCTGATCCGCGAGGTCCGGCATCTGCTCCGCCGCGGCGGCGGACTCGACGTCGAGGAGCCCACCGTCGAGGAAGAGCTCATCGTCGCCGAGGAAGGCCTCAGCTGAGACGTCGCTTGCGATGTCGTCTTCAGGCCGTACGGGCTTGGCCCGTGCGGCCGTCTGAAATGACCAGTCGACACGTCAGTCGGATGCGAGGATGGCTGTGAGCTCCACCGTCGTCGAGCCGATCCCACGCGGGACGCTCGGTTCGCAGGTGGGCCGGCGGCTCACCGACTGGGCGCCGGCCGCGGTCGTCTTCGTTGCGGGCATCGCGCTCTGGGAAGGGCTCGTCCGCGGCCTCGATATCCAGGAGTTCCTCCTCCCGCCGCCCTCCGACATCGCCCGGACGCTGTGGACCGAGCGCGAAACGCTCTGGAGCGCAGGTTGGTTCACCTTCGAGGAGGCGTTCGGCGGCTGGGTGATCGGCTGCTCGGCGGCGATCGTCACCGCGCTCATGCTGGCCCGCTGGCGGTCGCTGGCGACGGCGCTCATGCCGTTCGCAATCGCGGCCAACGCGATCCCGATCATCGCGTTTGCCCCGATTACGAACAACTGGTTCGGGACGCTCAGTCAGCTTTCGAAGATGGTGATCGCAGCAGTGCTCTGCTACTTCCCCGTCCTCGTCAACACCCTCAGGGGCCTGACGTCGGTGCGGCCGCAGCAGATCGAGCTGATGCGCTCCTACGCGGCCGGAGAGGTCGAGACCTTCCGGCGCGTCCGGATTCCCAATGCCCTCCCCTTCATCTTCACCGGGTTGAAGGTTGCGACCGTACTCGCGATGATCGGGGCCATCGTGGGTGATTGGTTCGGCGGCTCGCTGGATGCCCTCGGAGTCGAGATCCAGAGGCAGGCCGGTGTCTTCGCGTTCACCGAGGCGTGGGCGGCGATCGTCGTCGCGAGCGTCCTCGGAATCGCGTTCTACGCGGCGGTTGCCGCCGCCGAGCGGCTTACGATGCGCTGGTATCCGTCGGCTCGGGGGGCGACGGAATGACCGGAACGCCCGAGACTTCGGAAGGGGGTAAGTGGATGAGGAAGAGCACGTGGCTGTGGCTCGCCGCGCTGGTGGGCACGGCGATGTTCGCGCTGACGGCTTGCGGTGGCGACAGCGGCGGCGGCGGCGACAAGGACAAGGTGACGCTCCAATCCAAGTGGGTGGTCCAGGCCCAGTTCGCTGGGTACTACGCCGCCCTCGACCAGGGCTACTACGACGACGAGAACCTCGACGTCACGATCAGGCCCGGAGGTCCCGACATCGTCCCCGAGCAGGTCGTCCTCGGCGGCCAGGCGGAGTTTGGCATCGACTGGCTCGACAGCCTCCTCGCCACGCGCGATCAGGGACAGAACATCGTCAACATCGGGCAGGTCTTCACGCGCTCCGGCATGACC
>DASSXA010000120.1:0-3060 GCA_035704315.1 Gaiellaceae bacterium | reverse complement strand
CGGGCGCTCAGGAGCTCGAAGCGCTCGTCGTTGAACTCCGCCGAGGCGTTGCCGTGGAGCGTTCCCAATGTCTCGCGGTCTTGATACCCGGGCATGACCGCGAGCTGGGCCTGCGCCGAGCGCAGCGGGAGCTCCTCGCCTCGAAACTCGATCCGCGTTGCGAGCACAGCGTTCTCGAAGGCGTCCTCGCGCTCGCTGAGCTCGATGTCGACGAGCCCCGCTTCACAGGTCTTCCGCAGGCGGTAGACGCGCTCGCGCTCGGAGCCGTTGAGACCCGTCTCGGCGTCCTTGAGCGCGTCGAGCTGGTCGCGCGTGAACAGGTCGCGAAACCTGGCGACGATCTCCGCCCGCTCCGAGACCTCCTTCTCCCCCACGCGCACTGCCCGGCCCTCCTCGGCGCGCTCGAAGAGGTAGCGCTGGAGCTCGGCCTCGTATTCGGCAGGCGTGCGAACCGCAGTAATGCTCATCGGCGGATGGGCAGCCTACCGAAGGTGGTTGCCTCTAGGAAGCAGCCAGGCGACGGACCGTGCCGGTGAGGTCGTCGATGCGAAACGGCTTCGGGATCACCGTCGCATCCGGCGGAAGCTCCTTTCCGGGACTCCCTGTCAGGAGAGCGGTGGACGAGCCCAGGCCGCTCTCCTCGATCTTCGAGATCAACGTCAGCCCCTCTTCGTTGCCGAGGTGGACGTCGAGCAGGACCACGTCGACCACGCCGTCCTCGAGCGCCCGCGCGGCAGCGTCGAGCGTTCCCGCCTCAATGACGGTGTAGCCCTCGAGCTCGAGGTTGACCCGACAAAGGAGCCGAAGCGAAGGATCGTCGTCGACGACGAGGACAGTGCTTGTGTCCTCCCTCACTCGACCGAGTCTAGCGACGGCCCGGAACCCCGCTCTTTGCGGAGATTTCGCGACCGCAGTCGTACCCGAAAGCGCCCGTTTCACGTTTATTGCTTTGAAGTGGGACTTGGCTCCCGATCCCAGCAGCTGGACGCGGTCCAGCGACGGCTCAGCACACGGCTCCCGAAGCCCACTGCCAGCTTTCGCCGCCGCGCGTGGTTGCAGTTCGAGCGCGCGCTCGACCCGCTCGGCCCGCCTAGGCCGCTACGGCGCGGGCCGACCTGATCCGTTCGAGCGCCGTCTCCCGTCCCAGCAGCTCGATGCTCTCGAAGAGCCCCGGGGAGACCTTGGAGCCGGTGATTGCGATGCGAATCGGCTGAAACGCTTCGCGGGGCTTGAGCGAAAGGCCTTCGGCGAGCGCTCGGAGCTCCCGCTCGATCGTCTCCGCCTCGAACGGCTCGGCGCGAGCGAGCACGGCCTCCGCTGCGGCCAGCACGTCGGCCCTGCCGTCCAGCAGCGCCGAGTCGGGCCGGACGTCCTCGAAGAGGAACCGCGTGTAGTCGGGGAACTCGCCGAGCGTCGCGATCTTGTCCTGGACGAGCGGCGCGGCCCTGCGGACCAGCTCCTCGTCCCACTCGATTCCCTGCTCCCGAAGGTAGGTGACGACCCGGTCGGCGTACTCCTGCGGAGAGAGCATCCGCAGATGCACGCCGTTCAGCCACTCGAGCTTCTGGTAGTCGAAGACGGCGGGGCTCGGTGACACGCGCTCGAGCCTGAAGAGCCGCAGAAGCTCCTCGACGCTGAAGACCTCGGTCTTGTCGTCGTAGGCCCAGCCGAGCCGCGCGAGGAAGTTGACGAGGGCCTCGGGGATGTATCCCTGCTCGCGGAAGTCCTCGACCGATTGCGCGCCGTGACGCTTCGAGAGCTTCCTGCCGTCGGTGCCGAGGACGTCCGGAACGTGGGCGTAGACGGGCGGCTCGGCCCCCAGCGCCTTCAGGATCTGGAGCTGCTTCGGCGTGTTCGAGACGTGGTCTGCGCCGCGGATGACATGCGTGATCCCGTCGAGCATGTCGTCGACCGGGTTCGCGAAGTTGTAGGTCGGCCGGCCGTCGGACCGGACCAGGACGAGATCTTCCAGCCGCTCGTTGGGGAACTCGATCCGTCCCCGAACGACGTCGTCCCAGCCGGTTGTGCCCTCGTCGGGCATGCGGAAGCGGATTGCACCCTCGTCCTCGTAGGCCCTGCCCTCCTCGACCAGCTGCTGCGCAAGGCGGCGGGCATCGTCCATCTGGTCGAGCTGGAACCGGACGTCGCCGTCCCAGTCGATTCCGAGCCAGCTCAGAGACCGCTGGATCTGCTCGGTCGACTCCGCCACCTCGCGGCTCGTGTCGGTGTTCTCGATCCTGAGCAAGACTTCGCCCCCCTGGCCGCGGGCGAAGAGCCAGTTGAAGAGAAACGTGCGGACGCCGCCGATGTGGAGGAAACCGGTCGGACTGGGCGCCATGCGGACGCGAACGCTCACGTCACTATCGTAGGGCCGTGCTCTTCGGCGGCCACCTTTCCGGCGGCGTCAAGGCTGCCCCCGAACGGGCTGGCGAAATCGGCGCAAACGCGCTTCAGCTCTTCGTGCAGAGCCCGCGGGCCTGGCGCTTCCCTGAACACGACCCCGAGATCCTGGCGGGCTTCCCGAAACGGGCGGAAGAGGCAGGCATCGAGGCCGTCCTCGTCCACACGATCTACCTCTGCAACTTCGCCAGCCCGGACGACGAGCTCTACGAGAAGTCGCTGACGACGCTGAGCAAGACCGTAGACGCGGCGTGCGCGATCGAAGCCGACGGCGTCGTCTTCCACGTCGGCTCCCATCTCGGGAGCGGCTTCGAGGCCGGCCTCGAGCGAGCGGTCCCGGCAGTCCAGCAGGTGCTCGAGCGCTGCTCGGACAAGACGTGGCTCCTGATGGAGAACTCGGCAGGGACGGGCGGAACGATCGGTCGATCACTGGAGGAGCTCGCGGCGCTCGTCGATGGGATCGGGCCCCACCCGCGCCTTGGGATCTGCCTCGACTCCTGCCACCTGTGGGCCTCCGGTTACGACGTCACCGACGAGCAGGCCCTCGAGACCCTCCTCGACGACTTCGATGACGTGATCGGGCTCGACCGGCTGCGCGCGCTCCACGTCAACGACTCGCAGACGCCACTCGGGTCGAACCGTGACCGGCACGCGAACCTG
>DASSXA010000369.1:0-2622 GCA_035704315.1 Gaiellaceae bacterium | reverse complement strand
CGTTCCCATGGTCGACCCCAGGATGGTCAGCTGCTTCCACCAGATGCGGTGGAGCGCGGCCTTCGGGTTCGGCCCCGTCGTCGCCCCGCAGAGGGCAATCCGGCCGTGGGGCCGCGCCGCCTGAAGCGAGGTCTGCCAGGTTCCCTCGCCGACGTGCTCGACGACAACGTCCACTCCCGGGCCGCCGGTGGCCTCTCTGACGGCCTCGACGACATCCTGCGTCCGGTGGTTGACGACCGTATCGGCACCGAGCTCCCGCGCGCGCTCGAGCTTGGCGTCGCTCGAGGAGGTGGCGATCACCCGACCGCCGAGCGCCTTTGCGAGCACCAGCGTCGCCGAGCCGATCCCGCTCCCGACTCCCCAGGCGAGCACCCACTCCCCTTCCTCGAGGCCGGCCCGTGTGACCAGCATCCGGTAGACCGTCTCGAAGACGAGGGGGAACGCCGCTGCCTCCTCGAACGTGATCCCCTCGGGAATCGGGTACACGTTCGAGGACGGAACCGCGATCTGTTCCGCGTGCGTTCCGTCCATGTGCTCGCCGATCACCGTGATCCGGTCACCGTGCTCGAGGCCGGGGTTGATCACCACCCGCCGGCCGGAGTCGTCCGCGCCGGCGCCGTCGGCGCCGAGGATGCGTGGCTTCGGCACCGACGGGAGCCCCTGGCGCACCCAGAGATCGAGCCGGTTCAACGACGCAGCCCGCAGATGGATGAGAACGTCGTCCGGGCCGGGCTCCGGATCGGGCGCATCCTCGTAGCGAAGCACGTCGGGCCCGCCGTCTTCGTGGATCCGGATTGCCTTCATTTCGGCCGACTCTAGGCAGAATCCCCGGCATGACGGCTGCCGAACTGGAGCGGCAGGCCGAGGAGCTCGGCATCGACGCGATCGGAGCAACGCGGGCTGCGCCCTACGGTGGTACCGAGGAACACATCCGCGAGCGCCGCGCGCGGGGCCTTTTCGCCGATCTCCGCTTCACGATGGCCCAGCCCGAGGTCTCGTGTCATCCGGAGGCGCTTCTGCCGGGCGCGCGCACCGTCGTCTCCGCCGCGCTCTGCTACTACCTCCCGGCCCCGGCGCCCGGCGCGGGTGAAGGGCGTATGCCTCGCTACACCTGGCGCGACGCCTACGCCGAGCTCCGCGAGAAGCTCGACACGCTCGGGCGTCGGCTCGGCTCCGACTACCGCGTGCTCGTCGACGCCAACCAGCACGTCGACCGCGAGGCCGCGGCGCGCTCGGGCGTGGGCTTCTATGGCAAGAACACCATGCTGATCACGCGTCGGCACGGCTCGTGGGTCGTGCTCGGCACGCTGGTGACCACGGTCGAGCTCGAGCAGACCGAGCCGCTCGACCTCGACTGCGGCTCCTGCCGGCTCTGCATCGACGCCTGCCCGACCGGCGCGCTCGACGACCCGGGGACCGTCGACGCGAACCGTTGCCTGTCGTACTGGACGCAGTCGAAGCATTCGATCCCCGAGGCCTACCGCGAGGAGCTCGGCGATCGGGTTTACGGCTGCGACATCTGCCAGGACGTCTGCCCCTGGAACCGCGGAGTCGAGAAGCGGCGCGACAGCGACTCTCTCCCCGAGAACGCAGAGCCGAACGTCTCGCTCGTCGATTGGCTGGAGGCCGAGGATGCCGAGCTCCGCGTCCGCTATCAGCGTCTGTTCGTGCCGCGAAACGACCCGCGCTACCTGCGCCGAAACGCGCTGATCGCGGTCGGGAACAACGGCGCGGAAGAGCACCGCGAGCTGCTCGACCGCTATGCCGCGTCGGACGACCCGCTCCTTCGCGAGCACGCCGAGTGGGCTCGCGAGCGGCTCGATGAGCGAGCGGTGAGCTGACCTTGGACGAGCGGCGCGCCATCGAGCGCTGGACGGCATGGGTCCGAGCGGGCGCGGTCGTCTTCGCCTTCCTCCAGGTCGCACTGCTCCGCGACGACTATCCGAACAGGCGCTACGAAGTCGCCGCGTGGCTCTCGCTCACGGTCCTGGCAATCGGCGCGGCGGTCTTCTTTTGGCTGAGCCGCCGGCCGATGTCCAGTCGAGCGCTCGGGTGGGTCGGCTTCGCCGCGCTCGTGTTCGACACTGCGATCGTCAGCGCGTTCGTCCTCACGTACGCCTTCGAGCTGGGGACCCCCGTCAGCCAGGCGCTGATCATCCCGCTCGCCGAGGCGGCACTTCGCTACGGGCTTCGCGGCGGTATCGCGCTTCCGCTTGCGCTCACTCCGGTCTACGCCGTCTTCGAATGGCAGCGCTCCAACCGGTTCGACATCCCGTACGACATCGACCACGTCACTTTCTCCGTCGGCGTGGGATTGATAGCGGGCCTGTTCATCGGCTGGCTCGTGGAGCGGCTTCGTGCCCAGACGGAACTGGCCGAGGGGCGCGCCCACGAGGCCGAGGGGCTGCGCGACGAGCTGGGCCGCCACGCCGACATCCTCGACGCAGCCAACCGGTGCGCCCGGGCCCTCTACTCGTCGCTGCAGATCGACCAGGCGTTCGCCGCTTTCATCCGCGAGCTGCGCGGGCTCCTCCACTTCGACCGTACGGCGATCCTCCTGCTCGAGAACTCGCACCTTCGCGTTTTTGCCACAGCCGGTGCCGGTGCGGAGACGGTCTTCCC
>DASSXA010000301.1:0-3713 GCA_035704315.1 Gaiellaceae bacterium | reverse complement strand
AACTCGACGACCTCGAGGTACCGCTGTGCTTCCTCGGCGACGGTCATCGGATCGGCCTCGCGACGAGCAGGTGGGCGTAGCCACTGCGGCTGGGTGCAGAGCCGCGGGTACCGAGGAAGCGCGCCCGCACGCGCCAGCGTCCGGCGGCGGGTGGCCGCCAGGAGACCGTGGCGCCCGCGGCGACGCGCATGACGCGATGGAAGTGCCAGCCCGACAACGGATCGAACCGGTCGATCTGAAGCTCCACGCGGCCACCTGAGGGCAGTGGTGAAACGACGCAGCTGAGCGACACCGTGGCGCCCGGTGAAACTTCGGCCGAGCTCTGGCCCGAGATGAGCACCGACGTGGACGTCACGTCGCGTAGAAGCAGGGAAAGGCGGTAGTGACCCGAGCGGGTTCCCACCGTGCCGCCGACGGCCACGACGTAGCGACCTCGCCCGAGGCGCCGGCGCAGCGTGCCGGAGTCGGAAGAGATCCGGCGGCCGGAGTCGTCGAGCAGGAGCACCGAGAACGAGCGTGCGGCCGGCTGGGTCAGACGAAGGCGAGCTTCGCTCAACCGCTCGACGTCGAAGTGGTAGATGTCGATGACGTCGATCCCGGATGGGGCGAGCGCGCCGCGCGCTGTCGACCCGGCGGCGAGGCCGATCCCTACACCAAGATCGTCTGCGCCGGCCGCCGCAACCCGAAGCCGGTAGGTCTGCCGCCCCGTGTTGGGCGACGCCTCGACCTCGAAGCTGTATCTGCCGCCGCCGTCGCGGCCCGGGGTAAAGGACGTGTACCGCCCGCAGCCGAGGCTCACAACAGTGTTCCTGGTGCGGAGGCTCGCGCGCGCGCACGGGCTCGAGCTGAAGGCGATCCGGTAAGTCGTGCCGCGGTGCAACCGGACCGACCAGACGTCGTTCGCGTCCGTCAGCCCGTTCACCGACTCGTGGACCCCACCTCTCGGCAACGAGCGGCCGGGCAAGCGCTCCGGCATTTCGCCGGCTCGAACGCTCAGCCTGAAGTCACCGGGGTTGGAGCCGCGCCTGTCACCGACCAGAAGCAGATACGCGCCTCCCGGCTTTGTTCCGAAGGCGAGGACCGCGTTGCCCCTGCGGTCCGTCGCCGCGCAGGTGACGGGCTCGACACGCGAGCGGACTGCGTGAAAAGCCGCAACGGCCGCGTCGCGCTCGCCGGCCGCGAGTTGCACGATCGCGCGGCCGCTTTTCGGGCCGTTCAGGCGATACCAGACGCCACCGCCCGACAGCCCGCAGAAGCGGAAATCGTCGCCGGTCGCGCCGAGCGTCGATCCGTGGACATTCGCCGGCAAACGGCCGAGCCGCTGGGCGTCGCCGCGGATGTCGTTCGGCGGCGGAAGGTAGAGGTCCACCCGGATGTCGAACTCGCCGTCGGCCGTCCCCGGCCGACGGCCGACGAGTAGCAGGTAGCCGGCGCCGCGAACCGCCTGCACCGATGCCGTTGCCTTGCCACCGGCTTTGGCCGTGCCGCAGGCGAGCTCCTGGATGTTCGAGGGGTTGCGACGGTAGATGCGGACGATTGGGGCGAGCGGGCCCGCCCCTTGCACGGACGCCACGATCGTTCCGTCAGGCGCAGCTTCGATCCGGTACCAGACGGTGCCGTCGATGCGCCCGCACGGGGAAACCTGCGGATCGAGACGTTCGACCGTTGCCTCCGCGGTCGTGCCGTGCGCGGCCGCGGGGAACGTCGGGAGAAGTTGGGAGTCGGCTCGGTTGTCGTTCGGCGGCGGAGCCGCGACAGCCGGAGCCGCAAGGACGAGTGCAGCGAGGGCTGTGAGCAAGATCTTCATGCCGTCGAGCCTGCGCCCGAGCGCTCACGGCGCGCTCACACGGCGCTCACACGGCCCCTGTACGGAGCAGAGCCAAGGTTGTTCAATTGGGGCGATGTCTGTTGTCGAAGTGCAGCTCCTGGGCCCCCTGGAGGTCCGTATCGACGAAAAGTTGGTTGAGCTGCGCCGCCCGAAGCAGCGCGCGCTGCTCGCGCTGCTCGCGATGCGCGTGGGCGAGGTCGTCTCCACCGATCGCCTTGTGGACGAGCTCTGGGGTGAGGCGCCGCCCAAGTCGGCCGTAGGTTCCCTCCAAAATCTCGTCTCCGAGCTGCGCAAGGCTCTCGGGCCGGAGGTCCTCCTCACACGATCACCCGGCTACGTCCTCGCCGTCGATCGCGAGCTCGTCGATGCTCATCGCTTTGAGCGGCTAGTAAAGAAAGGGCCGGGAGATGCGGAGGCGCTTCGCCACGCGCTTGCCCTCTGGCGCGGGCCGCCCCTCGCGGAGCTGGTCTCCGAGCCGTTCGTCCAGGCCGAGGTCGCTCGGCTCGAGGAACTTCGAGCCGCCGCCAGGGAAGAGCTCTTCGACGTGGAGCTGGAGCTCGGCCGCCACGCCCAACTCGTCGCCGAGCTCGAGGCGTTTGTCACCGAGCATCCTCTGCGCGAGCGGCCCCGCGGGCAGCTTATGCTGGCGCTCTACCGCTCGGGTCGGCAGGCCGACGCGCTCGAGGCCTACCGCCGAGCGCGCGAAACGCTCGTCGAGGAGCTCGGGCTGGAGCCCTCCTCGGAGCTGCAGCGACTCGAGCAGGCGATCCTTCGCCATGACCCCTCGGTCGACCTCGAGCGTCCGCCGTCTAGGACGCCTCTCGGGCCGGAGCGACGGAAGACCGTCACGATCCTCTTCGCAGACCTCGTGGACTTCTCGACGCTCGCCGTCGATCTCGACCCCGAGGTGCTGCGGGGCATGCTCAACGCCTATTTCGATGTGGTTCGCACGGTCGTCGAGCGTCACGGCGGCACGGTGGAGAAGTTCATCGGCGACGCAGCGATGGCCGCCTTCGGGATCCCCGAGCTGCATGAAGACGACGCTCTCCGTGCTGTGCGGGCCGCGTCTGAGCTTCACGAAGCGCTCGGCGAGCTTCAGTCCCAACACGGCGTCGATCTGGAGCTCCGTGTCGGCGTGAATACCGGCGAGGTGCTAACGGCCGACCCGTCCTCCGGTGAGTCGTTCGCCACCGGGGGCGCGGTTGTCCTTGCCACCCGCCTGCAGCAGGCGGCACAGCCGGGCGAGACGCTTCTCGGCGAGAAGACGTACAGACTCGTACGGGACGTAGTGACGGCCGACGCCGTCGAGCCGCTCGACCTGGGACGTTCGTTCGGACGCGTGTCCGCGTTCCGCTTTCTCGGGTTCGAGGACGAGGCAGCTGGGCTGAGGCTTCGACGGACGGCGCCGCTCGTCGGGCGAGTGGACGAGCTGGCGCGGTTGCGCGCGCTCCTCGCGGGCGTACAGAGCGAACGGCGCAGCCGTGTCGTCACCCTGCTCGGTGACGCGGGCATCGGTAAAAGCCGGCTTGCCGCCGAACTGGTGTCGTCGGCCGGCGCCACCGTTCTGGTCGGCCGCTGCGCCCCGTACGGCGAGGGCGCGACCTATCTGCCCGTCGCCGACGCGGTGCGGCAGGCCGTGCCGACCCAAGTGCGAGCGGGCGTCGCCTCGCTGCTTGCGGGAGACGAGAACGCCGACGTGGTCGCCCAGCGGATCGCTGAACTGACCGGGGAGGCTGAGGGTGCCGCGTCGACCGGCGAGTTGCTCTGGGCCGTGCGTCGCTTCCTCGAGGCGCTCGCGCGAAGGCGTCCGGTCTTGCTCGTCTTCGACGACATTCACTGGGCCGAGCCAACGCTCCTGGATCTCATCGAATACCTCGCGGCATGG
>DASSXA010000332.1:0-6579 GCA_035704315.1 Gaiellaceae bacterium | reverse complement strand
AAACATCCCGCCGGCGACCGAGGGAAGCCGCGCATGAGTGGGATTCACCGTTGTCCGGAGTTCGTTCTCCTACGTAGATGAGGACTACGCGTGAGGAGGATCCAATGAGCGAGCAACGAGCGAGCGAGCGAATCACGGAGGAAGTCACTTCATGGCCGGGAGTCGGGGCAGGCCCGGGCCGGCGCGGCGAGTTCTCCTTCAAGGTCGGGTCTCGCGAGATCGGCCATCTGCACGGTGACCGTGCGGCGCACTTCGGCTTCCCGAAGGCGGTCTGGAAAGAGCTGTTCGACCAGAAGCGAATCGACTACCACCCCGTGTTCCCAGGCCGGCCGGGCTTCGGCGCGCGGATGATCGAGACCGATGACGACGTGGACGAAGTCATCGCGCTTATGCGCCTCAACTACGAGCGCGTCGTTGAGCGACACGGCCTCCCGGCTCTCAGCGGTCGCCGCCTCTGAGTCGAGGTCCGACCGCGTTCAGCGCAGCGGGCGAAAGAACTCGCGGATCTCATCCGCAAGTAGCTCAGGCGCCTCGAGCGCTGCGAAGTGGCCGCCGCGCGGCATTTCCGTCCAGCGGGCGATGTCGAAGAAGTGCTCCGCGAGCTCGCGCGGCGTGCGGAGGGCATCGGGGCGGTAGCTGTCCGCGAAGACAGCGAACCCGGCCGGCACCCCGACCCGTGTTCCCGGTGGATGTGTGCTGGCCGAGTGGCCGAAGTCGTAGTAGCCGCGCATTGCGCCGCCGATCGTGGCGTTGACCCACCAGACGGTGAGGTTGGCGAGGATCCGCTCACGGCTGATACCGGACTCGATGTCACCGCCCGTGTCGCTGAAGGACCGGAAGAGATCGACGATCCAGGCCGCCATGCCCACAGGCGAATCGGTGAGGCCGAAGGCCACGGTCTGCGGCTTCGTCGACTGCATCCGGGAGTACACGCCGTCCTCGGCGCTCCGGCGGGCGGCCCAGTCCATGAACTTCTGCACCGGCTCCGGCCATGGCTCGGGCGGCGGGTAGAGGTAGAAGGCGCTGAAGTGGACGCCGACGAGGTGCTCGGGATGCCGGAGGCCGAGCTCGATCGTCACGCCCGAGCCGACGTCGCTGCCGTGGGCGCCGAACCGCTCGTAGCCGAGCCCCTCTCGCATCAGCCGAGACCACAGGTCGGCGATGGTCGTCTCCAGGAACGGCTCGGTGAGTGGGTCCGAGAAGCCGTAGCCGGGCATCGACGGGATCACGACGTCGAACGCGTCCTCCGGGCGCCCGCCATGGGCCGCGGGATCGGCTAGCAGCGGCAGCAGGTCGAGGTACTCGACGAACGAGCTCGGAAAGCCGTGCGTGAGCACAATCGGCAGCGGCGCTGGGCCCTTGCCGCGCGCGTGCACGAAATGGACCCGCAACCCATCGATATCAGCCCGGTAGTGCCCGAGGCGATTGAGCTCCGCCTCCTGCCTGCGCCAGTCGAACTCGGCCCAGCTCGCGAGCAGCGCTCGCAGATAGTCGGTGTCGCTTCCATACTTCCAACCCGAGCCTGGGACGTGGTCGGGCCAGCGCGTGCGCGCAATGCGCTCGCGGAGATCGGCGAGAACTTCTTCGTCGACGGCGATGGTGAACTGATCGACCTTGATTCGGCAAGCGTACGGCTGACGTGCAACAAGCACTCGGGTGGCCGCGAACGCGGGGTAGCGATCACCATCCACTGACTTCCGCCGCGGAGCGTTCGGCCCACTCGATTCTCGCCTTGAGCACCCGGATTCCGGCGTCGACGGTCAGCGCACTGGCTCGCTCGGACGGTGTCGTCGGCTCTTCTTCGGCGAAGCGCTCGAGCACGGCCAGGTGCTCCCGGTATGCGTCGGCCTCGCGCAGAAAGAACTTCGCTGCCTGGACGGGGTCAACGAGATAGACGAAGAACGCCCGGAGTAGCGTCTCGTTTCGCGTGCCGTGATCTGGCTCGACATCGGTGATCCAGCGGCGCAGCTCGGCGATGCCTTCCTCTGTCGCTTCGTATCGTTTGGCGCCGCGCGGCCCGCTCCCGGTCTGGTGAATGAGTCCGGCCTCGAGGAGCCGTGCGAGCTCTGGGTAGATCTGGCCGTGAACTGCGTGCCAGACGAAGTTCACCGAGCGATCGAACGCCTTCGCGAGCTCGTACCCCGTCTTCGGGCCCTCACGTGCGAGCAACCCGATCAGACCCATCTTGAGTGACATGTCAATCTTGACAAGACAACATTGACATGATGGAGTGTCGCACGTGGGCAGGACACTGTCGATCGTCACGCTTGCCTCGCTGATCGCCGTCCTTCTCGGGACGGCGACCGCCCCGCAGGCAGCGAATGCCCACTACTGCGCAAAGGCCGGCGAGATTCGCTTTCGCGCCGCAGATCGCACCCGACTCGCCGGCCACCGCTTCGGCCGGGGGACGACTGCCGTCGTTTTTGCCCACGAGCGTCGAGGCGGGGCTTGCGACTGGATTTCACACGCACGTCGGCTTGCACGGCTCGGCTACCTGGCGATCACCTTCGACTTCCGCGGCTACGGCGCCTCGCAGCGAAGCACGAAATCACGCTATCCCGCGGACGTGATCGCTGCGGCGAAGCTCAGCCGCTCGCTCGGGGCCAAGAAAGTGGTGCTGGTGGGGGCATCGATGGGCGGCACATCCGTGTTGGTTGCGGCCGCCAACGCGCGCCCGGCAGTCGACGGCGTCGTCGCGGTCTCTGCCCCGAGCCAATACGGCGACATGAACGGCGTCACTGCCGTGCGCAAGCTGGGAATGCCGGTCCTCTATCTCGCCGGCGACAAGGACGACGGCTTCGCCGACGACTCGCGCACGCTCTATGACGCAACCGCCTCGAATGCCAAGACGCTGGAAATCGTGGATAGCTCCAGCCATGGCGTGAGGCTCGCGTTAGAGCCCGGTCCGCGGTCGCTCATCGAGCGGTTCATCGCCTCGCGCTAACCCAGGCTCAGCGTTCGGCTATGACAGCGTCAACGTCGACGCCGAATTGGCTTAGGAGATCGCGTCCGCTGCCGGTGACTATGACGGCGCGACTACCTTCGTGTCGGCTGATCGAGCCAAGCTCGAACAGCCGCGCCGTCAAGGCAGCGCCTAGCGCCCCCGCGACGTGCAGTTCGCGCTCGCTCCAATCGAGGCAGCCCCGTATGAGCGGGCGGCGCGCTCGCACAAGCGCCTCGAGATCGATCCCAAGCTCGGCGAAGCGCGGCCCAGCCTCCGGTCCGGGCTCGTATGTCTCCGCGCGGCGGAGGATCATGCCTTGGCGCTCAAGCCCACGCGCGAGCGCGACGCCGAGACGCCCGGCGAGGTGGTCGTAGCAGGTGCGCGCCTCGCGGATCAGCTCGCTGGTTGTCGCCTCCTTCAGTGACCGTACTGGCCGCTCCGGGGCGACCACTGCTAGCGCTTCCACAGCCTCGGCGACCGCTGGATCGGCGAGCTCGTAGTAGCGGTGGCGTCCACGCCGCGTGACCACCAGGAAGCCTCCATCGACGAGCCGGGCGAGGTGCTCGCTGGCAGTCGACGGCGCGATACGGGCACGGGCGGCGAGTTCGCTCGCTGGTAAGGACTTCTCGCTCATGATGTCGACCACGAGCGCCGCTCGTGACGGCTCGGCGAGAAGGGCGGCGGCGGCCGCGACGTCGGCCTCGCCCTTCACTCGGTCGTCTCCGGCTTCCCCGATGGCGTAGTCGTGTTCGCGAAGACGTCCGGATATCGCTTGCGCGCCGCCTTGATCAGCAGGTCGCGTGTAGGCAGCCGTTCTCGATCGTCGTTTCGGTCGTAGTCCGGGGCAAACTCGCGCTCGAGCGCGTCGAGCTCCTCCACCCCCGCTCGCAGCGCCGCCCGCCAGTCCCTGCTTCGCGGGCTCGCGAGCGTGAGGAGCTGGCTCAGTGAGGCGACGAGAACGCTCTTGCGGACGATGTTCTCAGGAGTGACCTCGCGGAGACAGACGCCGTAGGCCCCGTTCATGTACGCCTTCCAATCCTGCTCTGCATCGCGCGGATTGGCGCCCTCGGCCAGGCTCGCAGCGCGGTGCCGGCCCTCGAAATGCGCGCGTAGCGCTCGAGGCCCGCCGGCCGCGTCGACGAGGCGGAAGTAATCGGCTGGAAACATGCCCGTGCCGTCGTCAAGGACGTAGGAGGGTCGCGGGAAACGCTCCTGCTCGATCAGCGGTTCGACCTGCTCAGGCGTCTCGGGTCTCTTAGCGCAGAGTTCGGCCAACGTCAGGTAGTTGGCGCCGATGTAGGCGAGATCGGCTTCGCTGAATGTTCTCGCTGTCATTGGGCCTACGTTAAAGCACCAATGCTTCGGCCCAGACCGAATTATGGAACTCTTGCCGCAGCCCATGACGACTCGAAGTTGGAGGGCGTGAGGGCGCAATGAGCGGCGGCCCGATTCGCGAGATGGAGTACAGCCGGCTTGCGGTTCGTGGCGCCGACTATCTCGTCGGCACTTGCGGCACCGGCACCGCTGTACTTCTCCTCCACGGCTTTCCGCAGACGCATGACTGCCGGCGTCACGTCGTACCCGCACTTTCAAAGCGGCACCGTGTCGTGGTAACCGATCTCCGCGGCTAAGGGGCGACCACGGCTCCCGCCGGTGGTCCCGAGGGGCAGGGGTTCAGCAAGCGAGAGATGGCCCTCGATCTCGCGCAACTGATGGACGCGCTCGAGCTCAGGCGGTTCGCGGTCGTCGGCCACGACCGCGGCGCACGCGTCGCCTACAGGATGGCGCTCGACCACCCAGAACGAGTCGAGCGGCTGGTCGTCATCAATATCGTCCCGACGCTCGACCAGTTCGAGCGGATGAGCGGCGGTCCGTCGCTCGGCTACTGGCCGTGGTTCCTGCTCGCGCAGCCGGAACCCTTTCCCGAACGGCTGGTAGCTGCCGATCGCGAGCACTTTCTCCGCTTCATCTTTGACAGCTGGGCTAACGACCGCGACGTCATCGACGCCACCGCCCTAGCCGAATACGTGGCGGCGCTGGACGCGACGACGATCGCAGCAATCTGCGCCGACTACAGAGCCAGCTTCTGGCTCGACCGAGAGGACGACGCTGCCGACCGTCAATCACGTCGCCGAATCGGATGTCCCGTCCTCGTCATCACCGGCGAAGCCGAAGACCAACTAGCCGACGCCGCCGAGATATGGAGCGCCTGGGCGTCCAGCCTCCGCGCACGCACCCTGCCCGGCGGCCACCTCATTCCGGAGGAGGCCGCCCGTCAATTGTCGGAAGCTCTGCTCGAGTTCCTTGCCGCGTAGCATTAAATCGACGTGCTCGGGGAGGAGTAGCGGGATGAAGTTCCGAACAACCGTCGAGCCCCCCGAGCCCACGCGGGGCTTGGAGGTTCCGTCCGAGGTCGTGGAGTCGCTCGGCCAGGGCAAGCGGCCGCCGGTCACGATCACGATCAACGGACACTCGTGGAGGAGCAGGGTCGCGATCATGCGCGGCCGCTATCTCCTCGGCCTGAGCAACGCCAACCGGCGAGCCGCCGGTGTGGAGATCGGCGACGAGGTCGAGGTCGAGCTGGAGTTCGATCCCGAGCCCCGTGTCGTGACCGAGCCCGCGGACTTCGCCCGCGCCCTCGGCGCCGATCCGATCGCCCGCGCCGCCTATGAGCGCCTGCCCGACGGGCGCAAGCGGGAGCACGTGCGCACGATCGAGAGCGCAAAGAAGCCCGAAACGCGCAGAGGCCGGATCGAGAAGGCGCTGGCCGCGCTGCGCGGCTCGGAGCCGGCAGGGCGTGGAGCGGCCCGCGGGGCGACCCGGGCGTCGAAGCCGACGTCCGGCGAGTCCTGAACTGGACGATCCTGCCGGCTGTGTCCCTTGACTCGTCTGCCTGCTCCACGATGCCGGGAGGATTGGATGAGCAAAGTGAAGGTGAGCATCACGTTGTCCCTCGACGGCTTCGTCGCGGGACCAAACCAGAGCGAGAGCGATCCACTCGGGACTGGAGGGGAACAGCTTCACCAGTGGTTGGTCGCGCTGAAGGCGTTCCGCGAGACGCACGGAGAGCAAGGGGGCCAGGTGAATGCGAGCACCCCCTTCGCTGAGGAGATTCTCGGCAACGTCGGTGCGACCATCATGGGCCGGAACATGTTCGGCGGCGGGCCCGGACCCTGGCGCGACGATGCTTGGAAGGGCTACTGGGGACACGATCCGCCCTACCACCATCCGGTCTTCGTGCTCACGCGCCACGCGCGCGAGCCGCTCGAGATGGAAGGCGGAACGACGTTCCACTTCGTGACCGGCGGCATCGACTCGGCCTTCGAGCAGGCTCGAGCTGCGGCGGGCGATAAGGACGTCTCGATCGGCGGTGGCGCGAACGTCGTGCAGCAGTATCTCGCTGCCGGCATGGTCGACCAGATCGTCGTCTCGCTCGTGCCGATCTTCCTCGGTGGTGGCGCGCGGCTGTTCGACAACCTCGGCGAGCCGGAACCGAGACTTCGACAGGTTCAGGCGGTCGAGGCGCCAGGAGTCACGCATATCCGCTACGCCCGCGAGGATCGATGATCGCGGAGGCAGACGCTGTCGCGGGTGAGGCCCGGGCCCAGGCAGCGATCGCCGCGCCGAAGAACAGG
>DASSXA010000226.1:0-6580 GCA_035704315.1 Gaiellaceae bacterium | reverse complement strand
GTCGATCCACTTCTGCCGGCCGCCGTCGAGGATCCGCGCGTCCTGATGGCCGTAGATCTTGAGGTACCAGTACGCGTACGCGGCGAACCAGTTGTTCTTGTCGCCGTAGAGGACGAGTGTCGTGTCGTTGCCGATCCCGAGCCGGCCCATCAGCTGCTCGAAGGCGTCCTTCTCGACGAGATCGCGTTCGACGGGATCCTCGAGATCCTCACGCCAGTGAAGCTTCAGCGCGCCGGGGATGTGGCCCTCTTCATAGAGGTCGGGCTCCTCGTCGACCTCGGCGACGACAATGTTGTCGTCGTTCAGATGCTCCGCCAACCAATCCGTGGTGACGAGCACCCCCTTCGCGTAACCGTCTGTCGCCATACGCCCTCCTTCCCTTCTCGACGAGATCCTCTCATTCCCGGAAACGCCCGGCGACGCTGATAGCTTCCTCGTCCCCGTGCGCCCGCTCGAGGGTGTCCTCGTCGTCGACCTGACCCGGTACCTGCCGGGCCCCTTCGCCAGCCGTGAGCTGCTCGACCTCGGAGCGCGGGTCGTCCGCCTCGAGCCTCCCGGAGGCGACCCGATGCGCGACCTCGCCCCGGGCTGGTACGAAGCCCTCAACGCCGGCAAGGAGTCCGTGACGTGCGACCTGAAGCTCGAGCCCGAGCGGGGACGGTTGCTGTGCGCGGAGGCCGACGTGGTCATCGAGGGCTTCCGCCCCGGCGTCGCCTCACGGCTCGGCGTCGGGCCAGCAGACCTCCCAGAGACCGTCGTCTACTGCTCGATCACCGGCTTCGGGCTCGGAGGGCGGCACGAGCTGCGGGCCGGACACGACCTCAACTACCTCGGCTGGGCCGGCGTCCTCGCCGACACCGCTCCCGCCCTGCCGCCCATTCAGATCGCTGATCTTGCCGCCGGATCTCTCCGAGCGGTGGCCAAGATCCTCGCCGCCCTGATCGAGCGCCAGAAGACAGGCCGGGGCACACATGTCGTCATCTCGATGACTCACGGCTCGCACCGCTTTGCGGCGCACCGACTCGCGGGCGAGCCGATTCCGAAGCTGCTGACCGGCGGGCTCGCCTGCTACGGCATCTACGAGACAGCCGACGGCCGCCACATCACCGTCGGAGCCCTCGAGACCAAGTTCTTCGCCCGGCTCTGCGATCTCCTGGGCCTTCCCGGGCTCGCTGCACGCCAGTTCGATCCGTCCGCGCAGACCGAGATCGCGGCCGCCCTAGCGGAGGCGCTTGCCGCCAAGCCTCTGGCCGATTGGCTCGCGCTCTTCGACCGAGAGGACGTTTCGGTCGGGCCAGTCGCAACTCTCACGGAGGCGGCCGTGGAGTTCGGACAAGGAGGATGAAGCCGTTCGCGCTGGCCCTCGTCGCGCTCTCGCTCACCGGCAGCGCTCCCGCAGCCAGCCGGACCGGAGGCGCGACGCTCGAAGGAATCGAACCCGCATGGTCCCCGGACGGACGCCGCCTTGTGTACGCGGCTCCGGCGAGAGGCGCAGCAACGGATCTGTTCGTCGTCGACGCCGACGGTAACCATCGCGGTCGTCTGACCAGGACCGGCACGGCCGACGAGCTGGCTCCGGACTGGTCGCCCGACGGCAAGCGCCTGGTCTTCGAGCGCGCCGGGGAGATCTTCGTCCTCCGGGCAGACGGATCGGCCGAACGGCGCCTCGTTGCCGGCTGGGAGCCCGCCTGGTCACCCGGCGGACGGCGAATCGCCTTCGTACTGGACGACCGTCTGCAGGTCATCCCGGCTAAGGACGGGAGGCCGCGCCGACTGACCGCCGCGCCGGGCCGCGAGAGCGCGCCCGCTTGGTCACCGAACGGACGCCGCATCGCCTTCGTCTCCGACGCGTCGGGCTCCCCGGACGTCTACGTACTCGAGCTTCGCTCGGGCTCCGTCCAACGGCTGACGGCAGACCAGGCAACCGAAGCGTCACCGTCCTTCACAGCGAACGGGCAGAACGTCGTCTACGTGAGCGACCGCGGTGGCGCCAGGGCGCTGTGGCGCGTCCGCGCGGCGGGCGGGAGCCCGATTCGCGTCGCCGCCATCCGCTCGGCCGCGGACGCAGCCGTGCGGCCGGCGCCGCGGACGGTCGAGCTCCTTCCGGACCTCGAGCAGCGGCCGCCCGCAGACCTCTCCGTGCGGACTGCCGTTCGGGGCGGCCGGCGGCACTTCCTGCTCGGCTTCGACTCGGCGACGGACAACATCGGGCTCGGCCCGGTCGTGATCACGGCGCATCGATCGAGCCGAAAGAGCCGCGTGATGCACGGCGCCCAGGTCGTCAGGCTCGCCGGTGGCGGCCGCCACACCTACCCGGCGGTCGGCGTCCTCCGCTACGTCCGCTCCTCCACCCATTCGCACTGGCATGTCATGGGCTTTCAGCGCTACGAGCTGCGGCGCGCCTCCGACTTCGCTCTGCTCGTCCGCGACCGCAAGAGCGGCTTTTGCCTCGCCGACCACTGGGCCCACGCGAGGGGTCATTTCCTCAACGAGCCGCGCGGCCCCGTGTTCAAAGGCAACTGCGAGCAGGGAGGGCCGGGAGCCCTCGCCGTGAACCAGGGAACATCGGTCGGCTACATCGACCGCTACCCGAGCTACTTCCACGGACAGAATCTCGACATCACCGGAGTCCCGGCCGGAATGTACGACCTGATCCACCGCGCGAACCGAAGCCTCCTGTTCCGGGAGCTTCGGTACGAAAACAACGCCGCCTCGCTGCGAATCGGCATCTCGTGGCCCGGCGGCCGCACGCGGACGCCGGCGGTCCGCGTCCTCAGGACGTGTCCGAACTCGGATCGCTGCTAGACAGTCCAAGCGCTGCGGGCAACGCGAAGAGGTCGGGCAGGCGGTCGCTGGCGTTGGGATAGAGATCCTCGCGATCGACGAGGAACGCCGCCAGCCCGAGGGCGCGGGCGCCCTCGAGGTCGTCCTCCGGCGAATCGCCGACCATCGCGGCGTGCTCCGGCTCGACGCCGAGCCGGTCGAGCACGGCTTGAAAGATCGTCGGGTGCGGTTTGACCTTCCCGTGGACCTTTGAAGAAAGCGCCGCGTCGACTTCGAGCTTGTGGTGGGCGAGGAATTCGTCGACGTCCCGCCCGGTGTTCGAGACGATCCCGAGCTTGAGGCCGTGCCGTCGGAGCTCGGCGAGCACCGGCGGCACGTCGTCGAAGAGGTCGAAGTTCTGGGCATGCTCCCACGCCCGCGTCATCTCGACGGCGAATTCGGAGGCCCGATCCGAGTCCCCGCCCATGCCACGGATGATCCGCTCCGTGAACGCGATCCAGATCTCTTCGTCGTGGCGGAAGTCGGGATGCTTCCGCAGTCCCTCGACCGCCTTCGCCCGGGCCTCCTTGTACCTCGACGGATCGAGCTCGAGCCCGAAGCGACGGCCGAGCCGTTGGTAGCCCTCGGGGCCGAGGTCCGGGCCGGGCTTCGCCAGCGTGAAGTCGAGGTCGAAGAGCACAGCCTGGATATCCATTGGGTTAGGGCGTGGGAGCGGGCCAGCGGTACGCATCTGCCTGTCGCGACGCCAGCGAAGGCAGCTTGGCCCGAACCTCCTCGAGCCGACTCCGGTCGAGCTCCGCCGAGATCACCGTCTCCTCGTCTGGGGCCGTAGCGACGACGATCCCCCAGGGATCCGCGATCAGCGACCGCCCGAAGCTGAGCCTGCCCGGACGGGTCTCGCCGATCTGGGCGGCCGCAGCGACGTAGTACTGGTTCTCGATTGCGCGAGCCCTGAGCAGCACTTCCCAGTGGTCCTTGCCGGTATAGAGCGTGAAGTGCGCCGGAACCGTGACCAGCTCGGCCCCCTGCAGCGCAAGGATCCGATAGAGCTCCGGGAAGCGGACGTCGTAGCAGACGGTCAACCCGAGCGACCAGTCCTCGGCGTCGACCACCACCGGCTCGTCACCGGGCTCCTCGGCCTCGGATTCCCGGTAGACGAGACCGCCGACCTCGACGTCGAACATGTGGATCTTCCGGTAGAGGCCGACGATCGACCCGCCGGAGTCGAACACGATGCTCGTGTTGGAGAGCTTCTCCCGGCCCTCCCGCCGCTCTGTGATCGAGCCGCCGACGAGCGTGATCCCGTGCGCCTGTGCCCAGGAGGCCATGGCCGAGACCGACTCGCCGTCCTCCAGCGTCTCGGCCGCGGCGTGGAGCTCCTCTGAGTCACCGATTGCGTTCCATTTCTCGGGGAGGACGACGATGTCGGCTCCGGTGGCCGCGGCACGAGCCACCAACAGCTCCGTCTTCTCGAGATTCGCCGCCTTGTCGACCCGGCTCGTGAGCTGGACGCAGGCGACGCGCAGCGTGCCGGACATGGGCTGGCAGGATAGCTCCGGGCATGAGAACGCCTGAGCAGATCCTCCAAGAGACGAAGACGATCGCCCTTGTCGGCGCCTCGCCGAATCCGAATCGCCCGAGCCACGACGTCATGCGCTACCTGTTGGCGCGGGGCTACCGCGTGATTCCGGTGCGGCCCGACGGCGACCAGGTGCTGGGCCTGCCGTCGGCGTCCTCCCTCGCAGAGATCGAGGAGCCGATAGACCTCGTCGACGTCTTCCGCCGCGAGGAGGCGGCGCCCGAGCACGCCCGTCAGGCGGTCGAGGCCGGCGCGAAGGCCTTCTGGCTCCAGCTAGGCCTCCATTCGCCGGAAGCGCGCCGCATCGCCACAGAAGGGGGTCTGGACTACGTGGAGGACCTCTGCACCGCGGTCGTCCACCGCGGAATGGAGGGCACTAATCGGGGTGCCCAGATTTGAACTGGGGACCTCTCCGACCCGAACGGAGCGCGCTACCAGGCTGCGCCACACCCCGAGAGCCGACAGAGTAGCGGCGATGGCCTCACGCGATGAAATCCTCGACCACGCGCGCGAGCTACTCGACCTCGACGCCTACGCCGACTATGGGCCGATGGGCCTACAGGTCGTCGGCTCGGACGAGGTCACGAAGATCGGGGCCGGCGTCTCCAGCTCGCGCGAGCTATTCGAGCTCGCCGCGCTCGGCGGGGCGCAGCTCCTGATCGTCCATCACGGGCTCTTCTGGGACAACGACCCGCGCATCGTCGACGGCCAGCTGAAGCGGCGGCTCGAGGCGCTGTTCTCCGGCGACATCACCCTCGCGGCCTACCACCTCGCGCTCGACGCTCATCCGGAGATCGGAAACAACGCGCTCCTCGCCGGCCAACTGGGTGTGCGTTCGCAGGAACGAGTGCTCGAGTGGGGGTTCGGAGGACCGCTCGAGGGGCCAATCGGCGCCGACGAGCTCGCCGAGCGGCTGGCGCAGGCCACGGGCCAGGAAGCGCGCGTTTTCCACGGTGGGCCCGGCCGCGTCGAGCGGGTGGCCGTCATCACGGGCGGTGCTGCGAGGCTGTTTCCTCAGATCGCCGCCCTCGGCTACGACGCATTCGTCACCGGCGAGCCCGCAGAGCCCACGCTGCACCTCGCGCGCGAGCTCGGCGTTCACTTCCTCGCAGGCGGTCACTACGCGACCGAGACGTTCGGGATCAAGGCGCTGGCCGAGCGCCTCGCGGAGCGGTTCGACGTCGACTGGGAGTTTCTCGACCTCCCCAACCCCGTGTAAGATCAGGGTGTGCTGACCGAGGAGCTGAGCGAGTGATGGATCGCCCAGCCACAAGCGAGCCTTCGAGCCCGTGCCACCTTCCGGTGCCGGGCTTTTTTGTTGCCCTGAAAAGCGAAAGGAGTAGGCATGCCGAACCACCTGACGCCTGAACAGCTGTCGAAGGAGATGAACATGGATCGCGAGCAAGTGATCCGCCTCTGCCTCCAGGAGGGCGTCCCCATCTACCAGGGAAAGATCGACAAGACCCTCTTCGCAGCTCAACTTCAGGCGACAGGCGCACCGGCTCCGCCTCGCTGAAGGTCTCACGACCTTCAGCCATTCTGTGAAGCCGGGCGCCGCTTTCGCGGCGCGCGGCGACTGACTACTTCTTCGCTCCGGCGGCTGCGCGCGTGCGCCCGGTCTTCTTCGGCTTCTCGGCGGCCGGCTTCTTCTGCGCCTCCGAGACGCTCTGGCGCAGCGCCTCCATGAGGTCGATGACGGGCGCCTCCTCCGGCTCCGGCTCAGGTCGCTTGATCTCCTCGCCGGCGAGCTTGGACTCGAGCATCGCGCGCAAGTCGCGGCGATATTCGCTTTCGAGCTCATCCGGCTCGAAGTCGCCCGTCAGGCTGTCGATCACCTGTCGCGCGAGATCCATCTCCGCGTCTTTGATCTCGGTTTCACTCACGGCCTCGTCGATCTCGGCCTGAGAGCGGACGTCCTCGGCGATGAAGAGCGTCTCGAGCGCGAGCGCCTCGCCGCGCGGACGGATCAGGCAGAAGTTCTCCTGACCGCGGAGGATGAACCGGCCCATGGCGCCCATCCCCGTCTCCTGCATGGCCCGTAGGAGCAGGACATAGGGTCGCCGCTGCGCCGCCTGCGACGAGGGCGCGAGGTAGTACGTCCGGTCGTAGAAGACGGGATCGACCTCGTCGAGCGGGACGAAGCGCGCGATCTCGATCGCACGCGAGTCGTCCTGGACCATGATCGCCTCGAGATCCGCGTCCTCGACGAAGACGAAC
>DASSXA010000201.1:0-2983 GCA_035704315.1 Gaiellaceae bacterium | reverse complement strand
GTGAACCGGGCGGAGGTCATGCGGCTCCGCGGCAGCTGGCCGGAGGCGGAGAAGGAGATCCGGACGGCCGTGGCCGAGCTGGGCGAGTTCGCACCCAGCGTGGCCGCTTCGGCGTTCTACGAGCTGGGAGAGCTCCAGCTGCGTATGGGCGACCTCGCAGCCGCGGAGGAGGCGTTCCGGCAGGCGCACGGCCTCGGAGTCGAGCCGCAGCCCGGGTTGGCGCTCCTTCGGCTTGCCACTGGGGACGCGGATTCTGCACATCGCAGCATCAGGCGAGCGCTCTCCGACGAGGCGCGCAACCGGCTCTCCCGTGCCCGCCTCTTGCCGGCCAGCGTCGAGATCTCGCTCGCGGCCGGGGAGGTCGAGGAAGGGAGGGCGGCGTCCGAGGAGCTGGCCGAGATCGCTCAGGACTACGGCACGACGGCGCTAGAGGCACATGCGGCTGCGGCCTCCGGCGCGGTCGCGCTCGCCGAGAAGAATGTCGATGCGGCGCTCCGTGAGCTGCGGCGAGCGATCCGTCTGTACCAGGAAGTCGAGACCCCGTACGAGGCCGCTCGCGTCCGTCTGCTGGTGGCAGAGGCGTATCGACTGGACGGCGACGCAGACGCCGCCGAGCTCGAGCTCCGGGCCGCCGAGGCGACCTTCGAGCGACTCGGCGCCGTGCGTGATGTCCGCCGAGCCGCGGAGTCTCTCGGCCGGCTTGCCGCTGCGGCCGGGGGCGGGCGAGCCGGCAGAACATTCCTCTACACCGACATCTGTGACTCGACTCCGCTCGTCGAGGCCATCGGAGACGAGGCATGGGTCGGGCTTGTCGGCTGGCACGACAGGACGCTGAGAGAGCTCTTCGGGCAGTACGGAGGCGAGGAGGTCGACCATGCCGGTGACGGATTCTTCGTCGCGTTTCCCGATGCGACGAGTGCGCTCGCCTGCGCCGCCGCCGTCCAGCGTCGTCTCGCAGCGCACCGGCGTACAAACGGCTTCGCTCCCGAGGTGCGGATCGGGGTGCACGCCGCCGAGGCGAGCCGCTCGGTATGGGGCTACAGCGGCAAGGGCGTCCATGAGGCCGCTCGGGTTGGGGCGCTCGGCGGGCCCGGCGAAATCTACGCCAGTCTCGCGACCGCTCGGCTCGGAGACGGCCTCGGCTACTCGGAGCCGAAGACCGTGACGCTGAAAGGGATCTCCGAGCCGCTCGAGGTGGTCACGATCGACTGGCGCTGACGCTCGGACGCCTGGCTCCGCCCGAAGGGTCAGCCTAGACTGATTCCGGGCTATGGCGATCTGGACATGCCAATCGTGCGGCGGCGAGAATCCCGAAGGGACACGTTTCTGCGGTCACTGCGGGGCCTCGGCTGAGGCAGCCCCGGCAGCGCCTACTCTCGACGAGCCCGAACACGACGTCGCCGACACGCTCCGCAGCTTCGTCGCCGGACCGGTGGCCGAACGGCTCATCGAGGCCGGCGGAGAGATCCCTGAAGAGCGGCGTCTGATCACAGCCCTCTTCGCAGACGTCTCCGGTTTTACGGCGCTGGCGGACCGCCTCGACCCCGAGGAGCTGCTCGAGGTGATCGACCCGGTCATCGCCGGCCTGAGCAGCATCGTCGGTCGCTACGAGGGCTATGTGGAGAAGTTCGCGGGGGATGCCTTGCTGGCGCTCTTCGGGGCCCCGGTAACGCACGAGGACGACGCCGCTCGGGCGCTCATTGTCGCGCTCGAGATGCATGCGGAGCTCGAGCGAATCTGCAGGGAGCTCCCGTATGACGCGGAGCTGACCCTCCACGCAGGCGTCAACTCCGGCCACGGGGTCGCCCGCATTCTCGGCAGTGAGGCGCGGATGGACTACTCCGTCCTGGGCGACTCGGTGATTCTCGCGCAGCGGCTCGAGTCAGCCGCGCCCACCGGCGACACCTACGTCGGGGAGCTGACGAAGCGGCTGACCGACGACATGTTCGAGTTCGAGTCTGTCGGCGAGCTGACGCTCAAGGGAAAGGCGGAGCCCGTACCGGCCTGGCGCCTTCTCGGCAGACGGACCGCGCCGGCGCTGCGGGCGAGCCATCGCGGAGCGACCCTCGTCGGCCGCGACCGAGAGCTGGCCGCCGTCGGCGACGTGCTTGGAGCCCTCGGGGACGGGCTCGGCGGGATCGTCACTGTCACAGGGGAGCCGGGCGTCGGGAAGTCTCGGCTCAGCGAGGCCGTCGAGGCCCGGGCAGGCGAGCTGGGGCTGCGGTGGCTGCAGACACGTTGCCTGTCCTACGGCGCCTCGCTCGCGTACTGGCCGTATGCCGAGCTCGTCCGCAGCCTTGCGAAACTCCGCAGCCAAGATGAGCCGGAACAGTCGACAGCACGCCTAGCGGACACGCTCGAGCGTGCAGGCGCCGCTTCGGCCGTTCCCTTCTTCGCCCGCCTGCTCGGCCTGCCGGGCGTCTCCGAAGAGGTCGCTGGGCTGAACGCCGAGGCATTCCGCCGCGGACTGCACACCGCCTTCGCCACAACCCTCGTTGCGGTTTCAAAGGAGCGGCCGCTCGTGGTCGCGCTCGAGGATGCGCACTGGCTTGACGGCTCGTCGGCCGATCTGACGCGGGAGCTGGCGCAGCTCTGCGAACGGGAGCCGCTGGCGCTCTACCTGATCGCCCGACCCGAAGCGGGGCCGGCGCTCGCCGAGATCGCGGGCGACAAGCCCCGTCGCACGATCGCCCTCGAGCCGCTCGACGAAGAAGGGGTCGCGGCACTCGTCCGCAGCCTGCTGGCCGGGGAGGTCGAGGAGGGATTCGCCGGTCTCGTTCGGGACCGCACGGCCGGGAACCCGCTCTTCGTCGAGGAGCTCCTGCGGTCGCTGCAGGAGACCGGTGCCCTGGCTCGCCAGAACGGCACGTGGCACACACAGCGCGGCTGGGACGCAGAAGCGGTCCCGCCGACCATCGAGGAGCTGCTGGCATCTCGAATCGACCTGCTCTCCCGGCGCGATGCCTCGATCTTGCAGACGGCT
>DASSXA010000159.1:0-2833 GCA_035704315.1 Gaiellaceae bacterium | reverse complement strand
CCTCAAAGCGTGGGGCGGCGAACCGGCGAGGGTCGAGGCGGCGCAGAAGGCGTTCTACCGACGCGCCAAGTTCAACGGCGCGGCGCGGAGCGGGTCGTACGCGCCTGAGTGGGAGAAGGAAGAGGTTCCGGCCTAGAAGCCTCTAGCGCAGCGCCAGGTTCGATATCTGCTCGAGCTTTTCAAAGGCGTGGGTCGCCTCGATTCGGCGGACCGTGCCCGACCGTGACCGCATGACGATCGAGTCCGTTATGCCGCCCTCGCGCGTGTAACGGACGCCGCGCAGAAGCGCGCCGGTCGTCACGCCTGTCGCCGCGAAGAACACGTCGCGGCCGCCAACGAGGTCGTCCGTCGTCAGAACACGGTCGAGGTCGTAGCCGTCGTCGATCAGGCTCTGGCGCTCCTCATCGTTGCGCGGCCACAACTTGCCCTGGATCGCTCCGCCAACGCACTTCAGCGCTGCGGCCGACAGGACGCCCTCGGGCGTCCCCCCGATGCCCATCAGCAGGTCCACGCCGGTGGCGGGTTGGGCAGCGGCGATCGCCGGTGCGACGTCGCCGTCGGTGATCAGCAGCACTTTCGCGCCCACCTCGCGTAGGTCGGCGATCAATTGCTCGTGGCGAGGACGGTCGAGCACCACGACGGAGACCTCGGTCGGGGTGATGCCACGGGCCCTAGCGACGGCGCGCACGTTGTCAGCCGGCGGCGCCTCGATGTCGATTGCGTCCGCCGACTCGGGCCCGCAGGCGATTTTGTCCATGTAGACGGCGGCGCCCGGGAAGAACATCGTCCCCCGCTCGGCCAGCGCGATCGTGGCGATCGCGTTCGGCATTCCGAGTGCGGTGAGCCGCGTTCCCTCGAGCGGATCGACGGCAACGTCTACCTCGGGGCCATGCCCGCTCCCGACGTCTTCGCCGTTGAAGAGCATGGGCGCTTCGTCTTTCTCGCCCTCGCCGATGACCACGACCCCGGCCATCTCGGCCGTGTCGAGCATGACGCGCATCGCGTCGACGGCGGCCTGATCGGCGGCGATCTTGTCGCCGCGCCCGATCCACCGGCCGGCGTTCATTGCTGCGGCCTCGGTCACACGGACGAGCTCGAGCGCGAGATTCCGGTCTGGCGCCTTGTCCGGCGGGCTCGGCACCGGCGCCGCAGTCCGGTCCACAGTCTCCCCCACACGCGGATTGTACGCCGCTACCGGCCGGGGTCAGACCCGGTACGCGAGACCAACGATTGCGTGGAATGTGACGGTCCCGAGACGGGGTCTGACCCCGGCTACATGCGCTCCGGTGCTTCGACGCCGATCAGGTCGAGGGAGCGGGCGAGGACGTTCCTCGTCGCCACCACCAGACCCAGGCGAAAGGCCTCCTGCTCGCTCTCCAGCACGCGGTGGTGGTGGTAGAAGCGGTGGAAGTCGTCCGCGACGCGGATCGCATATGTGGGAATCGCATGGGGTCCCCGCCGCTCGGTCGCCTCTCGGACGACCTCCGGGAACTCGGCGAGCCGCTTGATGAGTTCCCGCTCCTCTGCGGCGATGTCTTCTGGCGCGTCGGCCGATACGTTCCGGTCACCTGCGTTCCGCAGGATCCCGGCGATTCGGGCGTGGGCGTACTGGACGTAGAAGACCGGGTTCTTCTCGCTCCGCTCCTTCGCGAGATCGACGTCGATGTCGATTGGCTGGTCGTGTCCCCGCGAAACGAGATACCAGCGCGATGCGTCGATTCCGATCTTCTCGACGAGCTCGCGTAGGAAGACGACATCGCCGCGTCGCTTCGAGGATTGCCTCGCCGCGCCGCCCTCCAGGATGTGGACGAGCTGGTAGATCAGTACCTCGAGCGCCTCCGGGTCGTACCCCAGCATCGACGCCGCAGCCTTGAGACGCCCGATGTAGCCGTGGTGATCGGCCCCGAGGACGTAGATGAGCCGGTCGAAGCCGCGCCCGAACTTGTTGCGCACATACGCCACGTCGCCGGCGTAGTAGAGATAGCTCCCGTCCGACGAGCGGCGAAGGGGGCGGTCCTTGTCGTCCCCGTGCGCGCTCGTGCGCGCCCAGGTCGTTCCTTCTGCCTCGTAGGTGTCCACGTGGGCCACAGCGTCGGGGATCTCGAGCTCGACCTCGCCCTGGAGCACCCAGGTGTCGACCGGGACGCGAAATTCGGCGAGCTCCTCCTTGATCACGAGCAACATGCGCTCGACCGGATCGCCTTGCTCGGCCGCCAGCTCGCCCACATAGTCGCCCGTGTAGCCGTCCACGGGAGCGTCCTCCCCGCGCCTGCGCGCTTCGACCGACTCGCGGAAGAGGTCGATTTGGCGTCCGACGTCGTTGACGTAGTACTCGCGCTCGACGGCGTTGCCGGCGAACTCGAGCAGCCGGGCGACGGAGTCGCCGTACGCCGCATTGCGCGCCGACCCGACCGTCAGCGGTCCGGTCGGATTCGCTGAGACCAGCTCGACCTGTACGCGCTCGTGCACCGCGGCCGAGCCGCCGCCGTAGGCACTCTCGGCTGCGAGCATCTCGGCGAGAGCGTCGCCGTACCACGCCGGGGCGAGGAAGAGGTTGACAAATCCGGGGCCGGCTACCTCGGCGCGCTCGACTTCCGGCAGCCCCGCGGCCTCGTGCGCCAGGCTCTGGGCCACATCGCGCGGCGGACGGCCGTCCCGTGGCGCCCGCTGGAGAGCGACGTTCGTCGCGTAGTCACCGTGCTCGGCCCGGCTCGGCCGGTCCAGCGTCACGGGGGCGCCGGCCAGGCGCTCGAGCTCGGATTCCAGCCGTCGGATCGCTTCCGGAGGCACGGGGGTAGTATCGCCACATGGAAGACGGCGGCTCCGAGCGCCA
>DASSXA010000109.1:0-4917 GCA_035704315.1 Gaiellaceae bacterium | reverse complement strand
GCGAGCGAGACCACGACCGCAATCAACGCCGCCGCGCTGAGGAGGATCAGCCGCTGAGCGAGTGCCGGGCTCACGGTGCTTCGACAGGGCGGCGCCGGCGCCAGAAACGGCCGCGGCGCTTTGGCTCGGCCTCGCGGATCTCCGTGACCTCGGCCGGCTCCTCTGTCGGCGGCTCTTCGACTTCTGCTTCCCGGCGGACGATCGGGAAACGCGGGCCCTCCGCCCACACGGCGAGCTCGAAGAGGCAGACGAGCAGCCAACCGAGCGCCATCACGAGCACGATCGTCCCGGCGCTGAGATCGGCGACGGCGACCCCGATCGCGAGGGCGATCAGAAACGCAACCTCGAGGACGAATCTGCGGCCGATTCCACCCTCCACAGACGAGGAACGTTAACTGGCGGTCGGGTCGGATCTCAGCTGGAGGCCGAGCTCGGCGAGCTGCTCGTCGGGGACCACCGTCGGCGCGCCGCTCATCGGATCGACGCCGGCCTGGTTCTTCGGGAAAGCCAGCGTGTCGCGAATGACCGGCTCGTCGAGGAGCGCCATTGTCAGCCGGTCGATCCCGGACGCGATCCCGCCGTGTGGCGGTGCGCCCATGGCGAGTGCGTCGAGCAGGAAACCGAACTTCGCGCGCTGCTCCTCGGGCGAGATGCCGAGGAAGTCGAACATCCGTGCCTGGAGCTGCGGCTCGTGGATCCTGATCGAGCCTCCGGCGAGCTCGATCCCGTTCCCGACGAGGTCGTAGGCGACCGCGCTCGCGGCTCCGGGATCGATGTCGAGCAGCGGGACGCTCTCGTCCATCGGTCGCGTGAACGGGTGATGTTGCGCCGTCCAGCGGTTCTCTTCCTCGCTCCAGTCGAGCAGCGGCATCGGAGTCACCCACAGAAACTCCCAGGCGTCCCGGTCGATCAGGTCGAGCTCACGGCTGAGATGGAGCCGGAGCAGGCCCAGCACCTTGCTCGCGAGCTTAGGCGTGTCGGCGATGAAGAGCGCCGTCGTGCCGGGCTCCCGAAATGCCTCCAGCTCCTGTTCGGAGAGAAACTTGGCGATGGGCGACGACACCTCGCCGTCCTCGCGGAAGACAACGTACGCGAGCCCCTTCGCACCCCACGGTTTCGCCATGTCCTCGAGCTTCTGGATCTCTGCGCGCGAGAGCTCTCGGGGGACGCTCAGGTAGCGGACGGCCTCGGCGTTCGCGAAGACGCCGAACTCCGATCCCCTCGTCAGGTCGGTCGCATCCTGGATCTCGAGGCCGAACCGGAGGTCGGGCTTGTCGGAGCCGTAGCGGAGCTCGGCCTCCTGCCAAGACATGCGCGGGAAGGGCGGCTCGAGGTCGACGCCGATCGTCTCCCGCCAGATTCGCGCGACGATCCGCTCCATCAGGGCGAAGATGTACTCCTGGTCCGGAAAGGCCATCTCGACGTCGAGCTGCGTCAGCTCCTGCAGCCGGTCGGCGCGGAGATCCTCGTCGCGGAAGCAACGGGCGATCTGGTAGTAGCGCTCGAACCCCGAGATCACGAGCAGCTGCTTGTAGATCTGCGGCGACTGCGGCAGCGCGAAGAACCTGCCGGGCTGAAGCCGCGTCGGGACGAGGAAGTCGCGCGCACCCTCCGGCGTCGGCTTGGCCATGATCGGCGTCTCGATGTCGACGAATCCGTCCGCCTCCATCTCCCGGCGGATGATCGACACAAGCTCGGCGCGAGTGCGGATGTTGCGCTGCAGCCGGTCGCGGCGAAGGTCGAGCCAGCGATAGCGGTAGCGGAGCGTCTCGTCGACGTTCTCCTCGTCGAGCTGGAACGGAAGTGCCGTCGAGCGGGACAGGACTTCGAGCTCGTCGACCTGAAGCTCGACCTCGCCCGTCGGCAACCTCGGATTCACAGCCTCGGGGGCGCGGGCCGCCACTTCGCCCGTCGCGCGGAGGACGTACTCGTTGCGGATGTCGTGTGCCGTTTGCGCCGCCTCGGGCGCGCGTTCCGGGTTGATCACGAGCTGTCCGATCCCGGTCTGATCCCGCAGGTCGATGAAGATCAAGCCGCCGTGGTCGCGGCGCCGTGCGACCCAGCCGGCGAGTGTGAGGGTCTCGCCGACGTGCTCGGGACGGAGCTCGCCTGCTCCCCGGTCGCGCCAGCTCACTGCAGCTCGCTCACGATTCGCTCGACGTCCGGCCTCTGCCCCGGCTCGAAGACCTCGACCCGGCGGGCGCCCAGCCGGCTCGCCTGGGTGTGCTGGCCCTTGACCGACCGGCCCGCATAGTCCATGTCGGCGCTGATGTTGCGGCGGCGGAGCTCCGCGAGCGCCGCTGCGAGCGCGCGGCGGTCGGCTCCCTCGGCGGCCACGAAGAAGACGTCGATCCCCTCCGGCTCGGCGTCGACGTCGCCGAGCGAGAGCAGGAGCCGCTCGATTCCAGCGCCGAAGCCGATCGCCGGTGTCGGCGGGCCGCCGATCGCCTCGATCAGGCCGTCGTAGCGGCCGCCGCCGCAGATCGAGTCCTGCGCGCCGATGGCCTCGTCCTTGAACTCGAACGTCGTGCGCGTGTAGTAATCGAGCCCGCGGACGAGGGTCGGGCGCAGCTCGTAGCGCACGCCGACCGCATCCAGGAAGGCCCGCACCTGCTCGAAGTGCTCGCGACAGGCGTCGCAGAGGGCCTCGCCGATCTTCGGGGCTTCAGCCAGGGCGGCTTGGACGCGCTCGCTCTTGACGTCGAAGACCCGGAGCGGCGTCGTTTGGCGCTTGGCACGGGCCTCGTCGTCCAGCTCCGCGTCGTGCTCGTCGAGCCACGTCCGTAGTTGTTCGATGTAGGCAGGCCGGCAGTTCTCGTCTCCGATCGAGTTCAGCTCGAGGATGTAATCGCCGATTCCGAGGCGGCGAAGCAACTCGTCGTAGAACTGGATCAGCTCCGCGTCGACTGCGGGGTCGTCGGAGCCGATCGCCTCGACGGAGAGCTGCCAGTGCTCGCGGTAGCGGCCGCGCTGGGGACGGTCATAGCGCCACATCGGGCCGAGGGTGTACAGCTTGACCGGTTGCGGCTCGCGGTGCATGCCGTGCTGGAGGTAGGCGCGGCAGATCGGAGCGGTCGCTTCCGGCCGGAGCGTCAGCGAGCGTCCGCCGCGGTCCTGGAAGGTGTACATCTCCTTCTGCACGACGTCGGACCCGCCACCGGAGGTGCGGACGAACAGCTCCGTGTCCTCGAAGCCGGGAGTGACGATCTTGCGGTAGCCGTAGAGCGCGCAGAGCCGCTCAGCCTCCCCGGTCACCCGCTGCCAGAGCGGCTGCTCGGACGGAAGGATGTCGTGCGTCCCCCGCGGAGCTTCGAACTTCACAGGGTCGCGCGCAGTTCGGCGAGAAAGGGGTTGCTGTCTCGCTCGGCGCCGAGCGTCGTCGGCGGGCCATGGCCTGGAAAGACAACGGTTTCCGGCGGAAGGCGGTCGAAGAGCATACGAATCGAGTCGACGAGCGTGTCCCAGTCCCCGAAGGGAAGGTCCGTGCGCCCGACGCTGCCCGCGAAGAGGACGTCGCCGGAAAAGAGAGCGCCGTCGGTCGAGTAGGCGACATGCCCGGGCGAGTGGCCTGGTACCGGCATCGTCTCGAAGGTCAGGCCCGCGGCCTGGAACGTCTCGTCTCCCTGGAGACGGACGTCCGGCCGGTACCCGCGGATCGCTTGTCCCGGGTAGAAGGCCTCCGGGTCTGCGAGCACGTCGGCTTCGCGGTCCGGCATGTAGACCGGCGCGCCGGTCGCCTCTGCGAGCTCGGCGATCCCGCCGAGATGGTCCCAGTGGCAGTGCGTGACGAGGATCGCAGCGATGTCTTGGGTCGGCTGGACCCCCTCGTACCCCGGATCGACCACGACAGCCTGCCGCGCGGCGTCGTCCGTGCGGACGACGTAGCAGTTCGTCTGCGTGGGGCCGAGCGTGTATGTCTCGACGACCGGGGCCATCCCGCGGCGAGTCTAACCGCGGCCGGAATGCCCGCTGCGTCCCCGGATAGGATCGCTTCGTGCAGAGCTGGAACCTGCTCGAGATCGAGACCGCCGGCGGCACACGCAGCCCGATCGTCCTCCACTCGACGGACGAGGCCCGCGCCGTTCTCATCGGCATCGATCCGGGGCAGGAGCTCGGCCAGCATCAGGTTCACGAGCGGGCCTACCTCCTGGTGCTCGACGGCCGGGCGCGGATCGAGTCCGGAAACGACTCCCTCGAAGCCGCGCGGGGGACCTTGGTGCGCTTCGAGGAGAACGAGCGCCGCCGGGTCTCCTCCGAAGGGGGCGCGCGGTTACTGCTGCTGCTTGCTCCCTGGCCGGGACCGGGGCATTACCGCGGCGGCCCTGCCTCCGCTTCCGCGTCCTAGCGGCCCGCCTGGCCGCTCCGCCTGGTGTACATGCGGTACATGAACGCGTCCATCGCGTAGCTGAACGGGAGGAAGAACGCGAGCAGGAAGAGGGTGTTCAGGACTTTCTGGACGAGCGTGAGGTCGCTGCTGAGGAAGCTGACGGTGAGGAACATCAGCGGCGCAAAGATCAGCGCGCGCTTCCCCACTCGCGTCCAGGAAGGCGGTTGTACGACGCGTCGTCCGCTCGCTTGCCGCTTGGCGGGCGCCGTCGTCCGCTTTCCGTTGCGGCTCTGGATGTCGCCTTCGGCCGGAGGCTCGACCTCGTTGCCCTCCTCGTCGACCCAGACGTCTTCCCACTCGTGGCGCCGCTCTTTTGCTCGGCGCCGGCGCTGCTTGCGGCTCGGCATGCGGCTAGCCTAGCGCCGCCAGACCGCCTCCCCGCCCCGGATGACGGCGGCCACGACCGGCCCGCCCAGGTGGTACGCGAGGTAGCGCCAGTCCGGAGCGCCGAGGAGAACGACGTCCGCGTCGAAGCCCGCGGCCAGGCGGCCCTTCCGGCCGGCGCGGCCGAGGACGTACGCCGCGTTGAC
>DASSXA010000277.1:0-4613 GCA_035704315.1 Gaiellaceae bacterium | reverse complement strand
CAGAGGTACATCGACTTTGGCTCCCCGATCGCCGCGGTCCGTGCGAAGGACTCCGGCCGGGACGGGTGCCGTCGCGGGCGCACCGCAACCGCGACGTTTCACCGCCTCGCTCAGGCGGCGGAGAGGACCGCTCATCGGCTTCCAGCGAGGTACACGAACCGATCAGATCGCCGATGAGTCTCGTCGCTGCGCGCGGTCCTAGACGCGAACGCATCGTGCAATCGAAAGGAGCGACACGAGCATGCTCATCCGCACGCGCGCGGGTGTGAGCGTCGACGGGTTCATCGCCACGCCCGACGGGATCCCGTGTTCGTCGTGATGCCCGACTTCCGTCCTCACGAGTCATACGGTTGGCCCGAGTTCGACGAGCAGATCGATGCGGTCGTGCTCGGCCGCGTCGCCCTCGACGCAGGGCTGGCGGCCGGCACGTGGCCCTGGCCGGGCAAGCAGATCTTCGTGCTGACCTCGCGGCCCGTGCCCGCGGAGGTCCCGGCCGACGTCGTCGTCGCCGATCACAGCCCAGAGGGTCTGCTCGGGCGACTGCGAGCCGCCGACCTGAGCACCGACGCGTTCCTGCTCGGGGGACGCTCGACGCTGCACGCCTTCCTCGAGTTGGGCGCCGTCGACCGGCTCGAGCTCCTCGAATTCCCCGTTCTTCTCGGTGACGGCGTCCCGTTCTCGCTTCCGGGCGCGTCTCGGCGGCCGCTGGAGCTCGAGGAGCATCACGCCTTCCCCGACGGCACCATCCGCCACGTGTACAGGCTCAAGTGAGAGTTTCTGCACCCACGCGCACGTTCTCCAGCTAGACGACCGCCGTCAGCTCGACCAGCTGCCCCTGATCAAGGTGTTCGCGCAGTCGGCGCAGGAGCTCGTCGTCGACCCTCGGCGGTGTTTCGCCATCGGCTCGGCGTACGCGATCAAACAAGCGCTCCAGCGGGCTAAAGAACTCTCCCCTGTCGGACAAGGCGTTGCGGAGATTCCGATGCGTACACGTCAGCGAGACCGTCGAGGAGCTTTGCGAGGAGACCGGCGAGCGCGTCTAGCTCGCGTGCGTCCAGATGGCGAGCGAGCGTCTCGCGAAGCACTCGAGCGTACACCCGGCGGGCAGACCTGAGCACCCCTACCCCCGGCTCGGTCAGGACTGCGTACACCTCGCGCCGGTTGGCGGGCGGCGGCTCCCGTATCAGCCAGCCGCGCTCAACGAGCCGATCGGCGACGCGCGTGAGCCCGCCGGGGGTGATCCGCAGCCTGCGCGCAAGATCGAGCATCCGCAGCCGCCTGCCGGGCGAAGCCGCGAGCCAGGCCATCAGATCGTGCTCGACGAGCGTGCAGCCCGCCTCCGCCGCTAGCCGCTCGTTCAGCTCGTCGCGCACGAGCGCGTGGACGAAATACAGGTTGCGCCAAAGCACGAGCAGCGGCTTGCCGTTCGACATCTCCTCGGAGCTTAACGGCCTTCCTTGACGGAGAAACACTTTTCTTGCAAACTGTTTCCGTGGAAAGCTCAGCCTTCGACACCCGCGCCGGGACGAGGGGGCCCCACTTGCGGAGCTCCTCGGGCAGGCTCTCGAACCTCGTCAGGCGCTGGATGAGCAGCTACCACCGCCGCAGGGGCTACCGCTTCCAGGGCATGGACGTCCTCCTCCTCACCACGCTCGGCCGCAAGAGCGGTCAGCCGCGGGAGACGCCGGTTGCCTGGTTCCCAGACGGCGACGATGCATGGCTCATCGTCGCCTCCGCCGCAGGCGCGGCGCAGCACCCGGGCTGGTACCGCAATCTTGCCGCCAGACCCGACGAGGTCTGGATCGAGCTTGCCGACCGCACGCTGAAGGTCACCCCCGAGTTGCTGCGCGGACGGGAACGAGACGAACGCTGGCAGCGCATCATCGCCGCCCAGCCGCGCTACCGCCGATACCAAGACAAGACGGATCGCGAGCTGCCGGTGATCCGACTCACACCGAGCACGACGGCCTAATCGCGAGCCGCGAACTTCGGCCGAGCGCAAGCCGAGAAAGCTCTCTCAGCCAGCGGCGATCACATGCCGGGCTCGCGGTCCGGACGCGCCGCGCCGGGCGCGCGGTGGTAGGCGAAGTGCACGATGCTGGCGAAGAACCCGCGACACCATCGTGCGGTCAAGCTCGCGGCGGAAGCGAAGGCTCCGCTCGCCGCGTCGCTCGCGCCGATCGCGCCGAGCAGCAGCCGCGGCGCCCGGCGGCCGCGGCCGATCACGAGGGACTCTGGCCGCCGCCAAGCTCATCATCTCGCTACGGGTTCATCCGCTCGAAGATCCAGGAAAGGAGCTCCCCGCAGCCGAGCAGCACGGCGAGCACCCAGAGGAGCGGGGCGAGCCCGTCCTCCGCTGGTGGTTTTGGCTCGGTCATGCTTTTGCGATCCCGAGCGTGCGCTCGACGCGGCGGCGGATCGGCGCGGCGAGGAACTCGGTCGCCACGGCGTCGGCATCGATCCTGCGTCCCTGCGCGCCTGCCGCTTGCGCCGCGAGCGCGGTCTGACGGACGAAGTCGTGCACGCGGGCGCTGTCGACGCGGACGAGCTCGCGCATCGCCTGCGAGTGGCTCGCCGCCTGCAGCTGGAGGGCGAGCGACCAGGATCCCTCGTCGAGCTCGCGTTCGTACTGCTGCCCCATGGTCTCGAGCCAGTCCGACGCGGGCGCGACCGCTCGGATCAAGCGCCAACGTTCGAGCAGCGCGTTCGGAGCCTCGGCGACGGCCGCCCGAAGGAGCGCCTCCTTCGAGGCGAAGTGGCGGTAGATCGCGGCCTCGCTGATGCCCGCCCGCCGCGCGACCTGCTGGAGCGTTGTGCCGAGGTATCCGTGTTGGGCCAACGCGTGCGCCGCAAGCGCGAGGAGCTGCCGCCGGCGCTCCCCTCGCGACGGTCGTCGGCGTGGCGAACGCCGAGGCGGCTCGTGGGCCGGCGCGCTGGTTGCCGCCATATTTTTCGCCTCCGCTTTGCTTGTGCGCGTTCCATACGGTTGCGTATGGTCTCGATCCAACTGTACCATACGGAGCCGTATGGTTCGCAAGTCGAAGGCTGTGGCGACGAGTCGGGGCGACCCGCAGAGACGCTTGCGGCGCGGGGATTGGGTCGAGGCGGCGCTGCGGCGGCTGGCTGCCGGCGGCGTCGAGGCGGTCCGCGTCGAGCTCATCGCCCGCGACATGGGAGTAACCAAGGGCAGCTTCTACTGGCACTTCAAAAATCGGGCCGAGCTGCTGGAGGCGGTCCTGCAGGCGTGGGAGGCGACCACCGAGCGCGTCATCGAGTCCGCCGCGCAGGCCCCAACGCCGCCGGAGCGGATGGCGCGCTTCAACGAACTGGTCACCGCCTGGGCGGCCGACGCAGACGAGGCCGCGCTCGAGAACGCCGTTCTCGCCTGGGCCCAGAAGGATGCGGCCGTCGCCGAACGAGTCGCGGCCGTGGAAGCGCTCCGGACGAGGAACGCCGAGCAGCTGCTCTTCGAGCTCGGCTTTCCCCCGGCCGCAGCCGCCGCCTGGTCAGAGATCGGCTACACGACCGTCGTCGGCATGGTGAGCCGCTCGACCCGCGACCCCCGCTTCCGTCACTGGCCGCAAGAGGGTTACCTCACGCGGCTCCTCGAAGCGGCGGAGCTGCTCGTCGTGCGTTCAGACGACCACAACCCAGACGGTGCGCCGGGCGAATGAGGTCCAGCGAACACCGCGCAAACCTCCTGCCTCTGGCTGACCCGCGAGCTCGCCCCGACGTCCGGCTCGAGCACACGTGACTTGCGAACGCGGCGGCCCACACGAGGCGCTCGCCCCCTGAGTCGTGGCGTGGGCGGTGAGGGCAGGCTGAATCGATTGGAGGCGGAATGGACGAGCGGATCGTCGTAGACCCGGTGTTGAGGCAGAGGCTGCGTTTCGAGCGGACGACCGACGCGGACGGTGGCGACGTTCTGCACGTCGAGACGTGGGTCGATCCGGGCGGCGGTGTCACGCCGCATCGCCATCCGGCGATGGAGGAGCGCTTCGAGGTGCTCGCCGGGGAGCCAACCTTCTTGGCGGGGCGGGCGTGGTCGACCGCGTCGTCGGGCGAGACGGTCGTCGTCCCCGCCGGGACTCGGCACGCCTACCGCAACCGCGGCGCCGAGACGGTGCACATGGTCTGCCACGTCCGGCCGCCGTCGTCGCTGCAGGAGTTTCTCGAGGAGGTCGCGGCGCTCGCTCGCGACGGCAAGATCAGCAGGCGGGGGCTGCCAACGAGCTACGGCGCACTGCTCGAGGCGGCGGCGCTCGCGCAGCGCCACCGCGCGATGGTCACGCTCCTCTTTCCGCCGATGCCTCCACCGTTCATCCAGCGCCTGCTCTTCCCGCTGCTCACCCGGCTCGGCGGACGCAGGAAAGAGAAGCCAAATCCGTAGGGGCGACGATTCGGGCCAGCCCTCGACGGAGGAGAGCAGCCGGCCGGGAGAGGAGAAGGAAGAGGCGATGACGATGCAGGAGAGGGGCCACCTGGCGCGACCCGGCGCTCGTGAAGGGTGCCAAAACTGCCTTCATTCAGGCCGCGGCTCTGTAGTACTCAGGTGCATGAGGCCGCCGAGGCGATCGTGGCGGTGGACATCGCCGCCGGACACTGGCTTGATC
>DASSXA010000293.1:0-7474 GCA_035704315.1 Gaiellaceae bacterium | reverse complement strand
CGGCCGCGGTCTTCTTCGGGCGCTGGCTGCCCGGCCTACGGGTCGCCGCCTCCTGGCTTGCCGGCGCCAACCGGATGCAGTGGTGGCGCTTTCTGTTCTGGAACGCCCTCGGCGGGATCACCTGGGCGGCCAGCATTGGCGGGCTCGGCTACATCCTCGGCCGGAGCGCGGCAGGCCCCCTGGGTGCAATCGGATTTGTCGCCGTCGGCTTCGTTGCCGTCGTGTACGTGGTCATCCGGGTCCGCCGCGGCCGTCGTAGTGGCTAAGCCGGTAAGGACCCGACATGGACGTGACGCCGACGCCGATGCGGTGGAGGATCGCGCTTCAGCGGCTCGGCGCTTTCACTGCCAGCGGCCATTCGGCGTCCCTGCTGGACGGAAGTGCGCGAGCACGACGTGGATCATCTCGCCGGCCCAACGCCTGACGAGCGCGGCCACACCAAGGGGCCGCGCTCGTCGTCGTCACGAAACGGTGGCTGTGCTCAGCCAACCGTGAGTACGCCTTTCATCCCTGCCGCGGCGTGCCCCGGGATCGTGCACAGGTACGGGTACTTGCCGGGCTTCGTGAAGGTGACCGCGAGCGTCGCGCTCGAGCCCGGGTCGATGTTCGGCGTCTGCTGGCCGTTGATCCGCATGTTGTGGGGGATACCGCCGTTGTTCACGACCTTGAACGTGACCTTGCCCGTGCGGACCGTCTGCGTGGAGAGCGTGAACTTGAACTCGGTCGCGCCGACGTTCACGCTCGAGGCCTTCGCGGGGGCGTTGGTCTTGGGCGCCTTCTTCTCGCCGGCGTGCTTCTTGGCGCCGCTGGAGGATCCGGCTTGCGCCGGCCCGAGCTTGCCCTCGAGCCCGAAGAGCCACACGTCGTCGCCATGTGGGCTGCCGGCGAGTGCGCTGCCGGCGGCGTAGAACGCGACGACCTGCTTTCCGTCCAGCGAGAACACGCTCGCGGTGTTGTTTGCTCCGGAGCCCGTCTGGAAGTTCCAGAGCAGCTTGCCGTTCGTCGCGTTGTAGGCCTGCAAGCGGCCGTCGTTTCGGCCGACGAAGGCGAGATTGCCGCCGGTGGTCGTCGAACCGCTGTAGCACGAGTCGCGGAACTGCTTCTGCCAGGCGATCCTGTTGGTCGCCGCGTTGATCGCGGTGAAGGTGCCGGAAGGCGTTCCCTGCGGCGCGATCGCGCTGCCGTAGAACTGCTTGCCGGACTTGTAGACCGCCGTCTTCCCGCCTTCGAAGAGCTGCGCCTGCTGGATGCCGCAGACGTAGAGGAAGCCGGTCTTCTGGTTGAAGCTCATCGGGAACCAGTTGGTGCCGCCGAGCGAGCTCGGGGTCGACACGGAGGTGCCGCCGGGGGCGTATGGCGTGAAGATCCGACCCCCGTTGGTGAGCTTCGTCCCCTTCGGCAGCGTCTTCGCAAAGGTGCGGAACGCGTCGGGCTGGACCGACTGCACGATGGTGGCGTCACCGCGGGGGTAGGGCTGCGTCGGCGCAGTGTGCTGGGCCGGAGCCTGAGGGACAGGGCGCTCGTCGATCCCGATCAGGGGCTTTCCGTTCTCGCGATCGAGGATGTAGACCCAGCCGGTCTTGCCGGCCTGGGCGATCGCGCTGCGCTCGCGGCCTCCGACCGAGACCTTGAAGAGCACGACCGGGCTCGTAGCGTCGTAGTCCCAGATGTCGTGGTGGACCTCCTGGTAGTGCCAGCGGTACTTGCCCGTCTTCACGTCGAGCGCGAGGATCGACGAGGAGAAGAGGTTGTCGCCGGGGCGGATCGCTGCGTTGAAGTCAGGCGAGGCGTTGCCCGTAGAGAAGTAGATCAGCCCCAGGTTCGGATCGACCGCGGGCGTCTGCCAGACCGGAGCGCCGCCATGCTTCCAGGAGTCATTGTCGGCGGGCCACGTCTTGTGTCCCACCTCTCCCGGTCCCGGAATCGTGTAGAAGCGCCAGACCAGGTCGCCGTTCTTGGCGTCGAGAGCCGTGAGGCGGCCACGGATCCCGTACTCGCCGCCTGACATGCCGATATAGATGCGCCCGCCGTAGTAGAGCGGCGCGCTCGTGATCGTGGTGCCCTGCCTGAAGTTGGCCAGCTGGTTCGTCCAGACGACGCGGCCGGTCTGCTGGTTCAGGGCGACGACCTTGCCGTCGAGTTGCCCGAAGTAGACGCGCCCGTCGCCGATCGCGACGCCGCGATTCGTCCAGCCGCAGCAGATCGTGTCGATCTTCTGATTCAGGTTGGCGCGGTACGACCACTTCGTCTTGCCGGTGTGAGCATCGATCGCGAACACGTCGTCCGCGCCCGTGATGATGTAGATGACGTTCTTGTAGACGATCGGCTGCGCTTCGCCGGAGTACTTGCCTGCGATCCCCGACCTCAGATGAACGTGCCACACGCCCTTCAGCCGGGACACGTTTCGGGCGTTGATCTGGTCGAGCGGCGAATAGCGCTGGTTTGCGACGGAGCCGCCGTTCGTGATCCAGTTCGTGGTCGGCAGGCTCGAGAGCTCGGTCGAGGAAAAGGCCGGAGCGACGCTGGAGTCGCTGCCGCCACCACCGTCGCCGCCACAACCCACGGCGAGAACGACGATGACGACGAGTAAGGCGGCGCTTGCGATCGAGACGAGACGTTTCATGGGAACGGGCGCTCCTTTCAATTCGTCGATGCGTGACGCAAAGAGCCTCGCGGCCAGAGGAGTGCGCGGCATCGCCGCCAGCGGCCGTCGTGCCCCGTTGCTGACGGCACTCCTGGGATTCCTGCTGGCCGGTACCGGGAGCTTGGCTACGCGGGAGCGTCGCCGAGCGCGACCGCTACCGTCCGCCTTTGTCCGCGACGAACGACCTCGAGGCGCACTGCGTCGCCGGACTTGTGCATCGCGACGAGCTCGCTGAGCTGGGCCGCCGAGGCCACGGACTTTCGGTCGATCGCGACGATGACGTCTCCGCCGACCAGTGCGCTGACCCCCTTGATGACCCGAGGCCGCGCAGGCTCGAGCCCCGCCCTGGCCGCCGGGCCGCCCTTGACCACAGCGACAACGAGTACGCCCTTCTTCGGAAAACCCGGCGAGAGATTTTCGGCCAACGGGTCGATCGTCTCGATCTGGACCCCGAGCCACGGGTGCCGGACGCGGCCTGTGGCGATCAACTGGTCGGCGATCGAACGAGTGGTCGAGCTTGGAATGGCGAAGCCGACGCCGACGTTGGCATCGACCGTGCCGCCCTCGATCTGCGCGTTGACGCCGATCACGCGGCCGAACCGATCGAGAAGCGGACCGCCCGAGTTCCCGTGGTTGATCGCAGCGTCGGTCTGCACCGCGTTCGGAATCGTCAGGCCGTTGGGAGCCTTGATGTCACGCCCGGTGGCGCTGACGATGCCGGCCGTCATCGTTCGGTCCAGCCCGAACGGGTTCCCAATCGCGTAGACGGGATCTCCGACCTGGACGCTCGACGAGTCCGCGAACGCAAGCGGTTGGAGCGCGGCCGGCGGTGCACTCACCCGGATGACAGCCAGATCGGACGACGGATCGGTGCCGACCGTCTCGGCCGGATACGACTCGCTGCCGCTGAAGGCGACGCGGATGTTCGTGGCTCCCTGTACGACATGGTCGTTCGTGACGATGTCGCCGCGCCGGTCGACGACGAAGCCGGAGCCGAGCGCGCCCACCTGCTGCCTGCGGCCCGGTGCGAACAAGGTCGGCGGCACGACCTGGGTCTGCTGATCGGTGATAACGACGACACCGCGAGAGGCGTCTCGGTAAATGGCCTCCGGCGACCTCGACGGCGCACCAATCGTGTGGACCTGGTTGGGCGCCGGCGCGACGGCCGTTGGCGCCGGGCTGTCGTTGTCCAGCACCCACCCTGCCAGCCCACCCGCCACCGCGCCGGCGATCACCGCGGCGACGAGCACCGCAACGCCCTCACCGCGAGTGATCATCCGCATTTCGGACACCTGCGGCCGGCGGCGAGCAGGCGCTGACAGGATGCGCAGCGCTTGACCGGCAGCGTCTCCAGCCGGCCTTTCGCCTGCCCGAGGACGATCATGGCCGCTGCTGCAACGGAGGCGCCGAGCACCTGGACCGTGTGTGGATCGAGCGCCTCCATCACCAGGCCGCCCGGCTGACCGTCTCTTGTTCGGCCAGCTCGTGTCCTCCGAATGCTCCGAAGATCGTCTGGGCGCCGTCTGCGGCGATGCTCAGACCCAGCGCGACGCGCGGCAACAGGATTCCGTACGACATGAACGACCACCTCCGTCGGGTTCGAGTGCTTGCACCTCGGGAAGGGTCGACGTATATGCAGACCGTGTCTTCCCGGCAGACAGCCATCTTCAGCCCCTGTTTGTGTGCCTCTTGTGATTCCGGCTAGCTGCAATGCGGGCTGAGGCGTTCCGCTGCGATGCTGCTGGCGTGGAGATCCGCGCCCTGATCGTCGACGACAACGAGCGATTTCTCGAGGCTGCGCGGTCGAGCCTGAGCCGCGACGGAATCAACGTTGTGGGCACCGCCAGGACTTCGGCCGAAGCCGTGCGACTGGCCGAGGAGCTGTCCCCGAACCTCGTCCTCGTCGACATCAGTCTCGGAGACGAGAGTGGCTTCGAGCTCGTTCGGGAGCTCGCCGAGCGTTTTCCCCAGCTCGGGCCGGGTCTCGTGCTGATCTCGACTCGAGCCGAAGACGACTTCGCCGACCTGATTGCCACGAGCCCGGCGGTCGGGTTCATCTCCAAGTCGCAGCTCTCGCCGAAGGGCCTGCGCGACCTCGTCTCCGGATAGGCGGTCGAGCCGGAATCGGCTAGCCTCGATTCGAGGAGGTGTGACATGAGGTCCGGGCTGACCCTCCGGATGCTTCTCTCCGCCGGAGCTCTTGCGGTTGTGATCGCCGCGGTCTTCGTACTCCTGCTCCTCGCGATCAACGACCTCCGCGATTCGGCGCGGCTGACGCGCGACTCACAGCAAGAGCTGAGCGCGGCGGACGTGCTCGAGAAGCTCGTTATCGACATGGAGACCGGCGTGCGCGGTTACGTCATCACCCGCGAGCGACGATTCCTGGAGCCGTCGAACGAGGCGCGCGCCGCGTTCCCCGCAGCCGCCCGGTCGCTGGAGCGGACGGTCAGGGACGACGCGGGCCGCATCGGCCCGGTCCGGCAGATCGTCCAGGAAGTCGCGTCGTACATCGACGAGTACGCGTCGCCGCTCATTCGCTCTGTCCAGCGAGCGGACCCGTCGGCTAGCAGCATCGCGGTGACCGCGGAGGGAAAGCGCCGCGTGGACGCGTTACGCTCGGAGTTCGCCACGCTGACGGCGAGAGAGCGCGCCGCCATTGCGGCGCGGCAGGACCGGGCCGATGCGGCGGCGAGGCGCGCGATCGCGCTCGGACTCGCCGGCTTCGGGGGGTCGATCCTCATCGTCCTGCTCTTCACGGGCTACCTGGCGCGCGTGATCGTGGCGCCGCTGCGCCGAGCAGCCGGCATGGCCGGCAGGCTCGCGCACGGCGACCTCGGCGCCCGCATGCCGGAGACCGGCGCGGGTGAGATCGGCGAGCTCGAGCGCTCGTTCAACACGATGGCGAGCTCGCTCGAGACGAGCCAGGAAGACCTCCGCCGTCTGTTGGACGAGCAGTCACGGCTAAGACGAGTGGCAACGCTGGTCGCACAGTCTGTGGCGCCCTTGGAGGTCTTCACGGCGGTGACGAGAGAGGTCGGCCTCCTCTCCGGCGCGGACCTCGCCAGGATGGAGCGTTACGAGGCCGACGGCACGGTGACGGGCGTCGCCAGCTGGAGCAGCGAGGACGACGAGCTTGCAGTCGGCACGCGCTTTGCGCTGGAAGGGGTCAGCATCGCCGCACTGGTCGTGGAGACCGGCAGTCCGGTTCGAATCGACAGCTTCGCCGAAGCGACGGGGCCGATCGCAGAGGAGGCTCGAGCCCTCGGGATCCGATCGTCGGTCGGCTGTCCGATCATCGTCGGTGGGCGCGTCTGGGGCGTCATCGCAGCGTCGACGAAGCGCGAAGCCCCGTTTCCGGTCGACACTGAGTCGCGAATCGGCGAGTTCACCGAGCTCGTTGCGACGGCGATCTCGAACTCCGAGAGCCGCGCGGAGCTGACCGCCTCGCGGGCGCGCATCGTGACCGCCGCCGACGAGACTCGGCGCCGCATCGAGCGCGACCTCCACGACGGAACCCAGCAGCGCCTCGTCTCACTGGGGCTCGACTTGCGCCTCGCCCAGTCGAGCGTGCCGTCAGAGCTCCCCGAGCTCGAGCAACAGATTGGCCGCGCCGCGCGGGAGCTCGACGACGTCATCGACGACCTGCGCGAGATCTCTCGCGGCATCCACCCCGCAATTCTGTCCGAGGGCGGTATCGGCCCCGCCCTGCGGACGCTGGCCCGCCGCGCCCCGCTTCCGGTCGAGGTCGAGGTCCCCACAGAGCGGCGCCTCCCCGCGCCGATCGAAGCCGCTGCCTACTACGTGGTCTCGGAGGCGCTCACGAACACCACGAAGCACGCAGGCGCCTCCGTTGTCCGCGTTGCCGTCGACGACGCGGACGGAACCCTTCGCCTGTCGATCCGCGACGACGGCGCCGGTGGCGCGGATCCGCGGCGAGGTTCAGGGTTGACCGGCCTTCGCGACCGGGTCGAGGCGCTCGGTGGGGCGATCGCCGTGAGCAGCCCGGCGGGCCAGGGCACCGTCCTCGTCGTCGAGCTTCCGCTCGAGCACGAGCCGGCGCCGTCGGCGTAGAACCTACGCATCGAACGGAAGCTCGACGCCCGCCGGCAGGCTTCACACCCACCGAGCCTTGCAGGCGAGCCGCCTCGGCCCATTACCGCTAGCGGTAATCCAAAGAGTCTCCGTACCGGGGCGCGCAGATCGCCGCTGGCCGGGATGACAGCCCTGAGAGTGACGGCCATGGTTCCGAGGACGAAGTCGAATCAGGAGGACAGACCGATGGAGCCGATCTACACGCCTCTGGCGGACATCGAGAGCGACAGTGACACCGACAAAGGCTCCGACGAAGAGCTCCGCGTCCACGCGTGGCGCTCGGAGCAGCTTCGCGAGTGCGGTGTTCCGCGCAGCCTGGCGGAGCTCTTTGCCGATGTCGTCGACTGGCACTCGATAGCGACCCTCGTCGAGCGAGGCTGCCCGCCCTTGCTCGCGCTCGAGATCGTCGCCTAGTACCCGTAGTTCCCGCCGGGGTTGGCCGGCGGAGCATCCGCCCGGCGGTGCCAATGGCCTTGTGAGCCGCGCTGCGCGGGCGACCATCTGGGCCAGACCAACGGGTATCCCGACATTCCGGCTGACATGAATCGCGATTGGGCGCTGTCGGCGAAGACAGGCGGGTCCCAGGCCGCCACGGTGTCCGGCACACACGGCTCACCGGAAGGAGAAGACATGCCGACCAAGCACCTCGCAGTGATCGTGGCGGCGCTCGCCGCAGTGACGGCGCTCGCCTACGCCGTCGTCAACACATCCTCGAGCGAGGCCGCAACGGCCGGGCCC
>DASSXA010000245.1:0-2957 GCA_035704315.1 Gaiellaceae bacterium | reverse complement strand
TGGCCCGTCTCCGCGACCTGCTCATCCTGGCCCCACAGCTCCTCGTGGAGCTTCTCCCCGGCGCGGACGCCGATGAACTGGATCGGGATGTCCCGATCGGGCTCCCGGCCCGACAGTCGAATCATGTCCCGGGCGAGGTCGAGGATCGCAACCGGATCGCCCATGTCGAGCACGAAGATCTCGCCGCGGCCGCCGATTGCGCCGGCCTGCACGACGAGGGACGAAGCCTCAGGAATCGTCATGAAGTAGCGCGTCATCTCCGGATGCGTGATCGTCACCGGCCCACCCGTGGCGATCTGGCGCCGGAAGATCGTGATCACGCTGCCCCCCGACCCGAGCACGTTGCCGAAGCGCACGGCCATGAACCGGGTCGGAATGTCCCCCCGGCTTCCGTACGCCTCGACGATCCACTCGCACAGCGCCTTGCACTGCCCATACACCGCCCTCGGGTTCAGCGCCTTGTCCGTCGAGACGAGGACGAACCGGTTCGCACCGAACTCGACGGCGGCGTCGGACACGATCTTCGTGCCGAGCACGTTGTTCCTGATCGACTCGAGGGGGTTCGCCTCCATCAGCGGGACGTGTTTGTACGCCGCGGCGTGGAAGACGACGCTCGGCCGGTAGCGCTCGAAGACCTGACGGATCTTCTGCCGGTTCGAGACGTCGGCGAGCACCGGGATGCTGGCGGTGAAGTCGCGCTCGTCGACCAGCTCCCGCTCGATCTCGAAGAGCGGAGTCTCGCCCTGGTCGAGCAGGACGAGGCGGCCGGGCCGCGCCCGCGAGATCTGCCTGCAGAGCTCCGCGCCGATCGAGCCGCCGGCACCCGTCACCAGCACTGTCTGGCCCTCGAGATACGACGAGATCGCCTCTAGATCGACCTCGACCGGCTCGCGTCCGAGGACGTCCTCGACCTGAACGGGCCGGATCTGGGCCGCCAGGTTGTCCTCGTCGGCGATCAGCTCGTAGAGACCCGGCAGCGTCTTCACGGGAATGCCGACCCGCCGTGCGACCTCGACGACCTTCTGGCGCTCCTCACCGGAGGCGGAGGGGATCGCGATCAGGAGCTCGTCAGGCCTGTTGTCACGGAGGATGTGCGGCAGCTCCTCCGTCGTCCCCAGGACGCGCACTCCGTGCACGCGCAGGTTCTTCTTGCGCGGGTCGTCGTCGACGAGGCCGATGGGCGTGTAGCCCAGTTGGCGGGAGCGCTGCATCTCGCGGATCACGAGCTGCCCGGCGTCGCCGGCCCCGACGACAATCACCTCTTTGCCCCGGGCAACGAGACTGGAGGCACTCGGACGCTCGAAGATCGACCGCGCAGCGAGACGTGTACCGGCGACGAGCCCGAGCAGGAGGACGAAGTCCATCAGCACCACGCCTCGTGGGAGCCGCCGCTCGAAGGGATCGCCGAAGTAGACGGCGAGGGCGGCGAGGACCGAGGCGACCAGGACGCCGAGCGCGGCGCGCCACATGTCCTTGGTGGACACGTAGCGCCACCAGCGGTTGTAGAAGCCGAATGCGATGAAGACCGCGAGCTTGATCGCGACCACGATGATCGTCGTCTCGACAAGGCCCTTCTCGAATGTGGGAGGAACGTTGAAGTCGAAGCGCAGCTGAAACGCGAGCAGCCAGGCAACCGCGATTAGCACAGCATCCGCCCCGACCTGCCACAGCCGGTGCCGGTTCACCGGAATACTCATCCCACTCCCACTCCGACCGCCGAGCGAACCGTCTCCACCACACGCTCCTGCACTTCGACTGGGATACCCGGCCAGAGGGGCACCGAAAAGTTCTCTTGCCCCGCGCGCTCGGTTTCCGGCAGTGAGCCACGCTCCCACCCGAGGAAACGAAGGGCAGGCTGCAGGTGGAGCGGCGTCGTGTAGTAGACGGCCGAGGCGATCTCGGCTGCGTCCAGCGCCACGCGGATCCGGTCCCGCTCGGGCGATCGGCACACGAACAGGTGGTAGACGTGGCCCGGTTCGTCCTCGGGAATCTGGACGAGCTCGCCGAGGCCGAGGTCGGCGTAGCGCGCCGCAGCCTCCCTGCGCCCGCGCGTCCAGTCGTCGAGATGGCCGAGGAAGACCCGCAGGAAGGTGGCCTGAAGCTCGTCGAGCCTGGAGTTGTAGCCGACGAACTGGAAGTCGGTCTTGTCGCGCGAACCGTGGAAGGCGAGCATCCGGATCTTCTCTGCGAGGAGTTCGTCGTTGGCCGCGACAAGCCCTCCGTCGCCGAGGCAGAACAGGTTCTTCGTCGGATAGAAGCTGAACGTCGAGACCGGCGATCGGGCGATCCCGGGCGACCCGAACGCCTGCGCCGCGTCCTCGATGAGCGGCGGGCCGATCTCCGCGAGCTCGCCGACCGCCGCCGGCCTGCCGAAGAGGTGTACGGGCATGATTGCTCGCGTTCGCGCGGTGACGCGGCCCGCGACGTCCTCCACGTCCAGGTTCAGCGTCCGGGGGTCGATGTCCGCGAAGACGGGTGTCGCGCCGCGGCGGGCGATCGACTCCGCCGTCGCATAGAAGGTGAAGGCCGGGCAGATCACCTCATCGCCCGCGCCGATCCCCAGCGCATCCAGGACGAGGACCAGCGCGTCGGTCCCGTTCGCAACGCCGACAGTCCGCGTCACGCCCAGGTAGGCGGCCGCCTCCTCTTCGAAGGCCTTGACGTTGGGGCCGCGGATGAAGGTCGACGAGTCGAGGACGGCGTCGAACCGCTCCTGCAGCTCGTCTCTCAGCGGGCCGTACTGCGCCTGAACGTCAACGAGCGGGATCTTCGGCACGGCGGCTCAGTCTAGTGGTCCGACGATGACGGACTATCACGGCCACGACGAGGACGAGGATCGCGCCGATGACGACGTAGTCGGCGTAGCGGAACGCGTGGTGGAACTCCTCCCACTTCGATCCGAGACCCCAACCGATCGCGGCGAGACCGAAGCACCAGACGGCCGATCCAGGGATCGT
>DASSXA010000003.1:0-4164 GCA_035704315.1 Gaiellaceae bacterium | reverse complement strand
GTTACGAACTCGCCCTTGAAGGCTCGTTCGAGCCCGCTCTCGAGCTCCTCCTGCGGGACACCTGTGAGGAAACCGACGCGTCCGAAGTTGACGCCGAGAACCGGGACGCCGGTGCCGAGAAAGCGCTTCAGCGCTCGGAGCATCGTCCCGTCGCCGCCGAGGACGACGGCGAGGTCGACGTCGTCCGAATCGACGAGCTCGACACCGGCCTTCTTCGCCATCCGCTCGACGCGCTCGACCGCCGCCGCGACGAGCTCGGGCTTGCCGTGAGAAACCACGGTGGCGCGCCTAACCGGCGGCATCCCGGATCCAATCGTGGAGCTCCGCCGGCAGCTCGGCCTGCGGCCGGTGCACGAGATGGAGGAAGAACTCACGGTTGCCCTTGGGGCCAGGGAGCCCCGAGTCCGCCACCCCGAGGATCGCGGCGTCCCAGTCGAGCGCCGCCTCGGCCACCTCGCGCAGCACCCTCTCGTGGACAGCCGGATCTCTGACGACTCCGCCCTTGACGTGCTCGCGTCCCGCCTCGAACTGCGGCTTCACGAGGACTACCGCCTCCCAGACGGGCTTCGCGAGCCCGAGCACCGCCGGCAGCACCTGGCGGACGCTGATGAACGAGACGTCGCAGGTTATGAGGTCAGGCGGGAAGGGCAGCGCAGTGAGGTGGCGCGCGTTCACGCCGTCGATGACGATCACCCGAGGATCCTCACGCAAGCGCTCGTGCAGCTGTGCGCGCCCGACATCGAGGGCGATCACCCGCGCCGCGCCACGCTGGAGGAGGACATCGGTGAAGCCCCCCGTGGACGCACCCACGTCGAGCGCATGCCGTCCAGCGGCCTCTACGGCGAAAACGTCCAGCGCGTGGTCGAGCTTTTCGCCGCCTCGGGAGACGAACCGCGGCCGCTCGGTGAGCTGGAGGGGAGCCGTTTCGTCCACCTGCTGGCCCGCTTTGTCGAAGCCGGGGACGCGCCCGGCCATGACCAGCGCTTGCGCCTGAGCGCGGGACTCCGCGAGACCGCGCTCGACGAGGAGCACGTCGAGGCGTTTCTTCATCGCACGTAGGCTAAATGGCATGGCTCGGGGTCTCGCCGTCCTGCTCCTGACGGGCTCGTTGGCCCTCGCCGCACTCGACGCTCGTGCAGCGCCGGGCCCGGTCACGCTGAGGATCGTCTTCCCGGAGGGCTTCAGCGTGCGCCAGATGGCGGACCGCGTCTCGGAGGTGCGGAAGATCGCCATCCACAAGCGGCACGTCACTCCGAGGCTCAACGGCGTCGCCTACAAGGCCGCCGCCGGGCGGGCCCGCGCGCCGAGCGCCTTCAGGCCGTACCTGAAGCGGCGCAGCGTCGAGGGTTTTCTCTTCCCTTCGCTCTACGAGTTCACGAAGGAGACCCGGGCACCCGAGCTGATCGCACAGCAGCTTGCGGCGTTCGAGCAGGTCTGGAGCGGTATCGACCTTCGCCGGGCCCGGGCCCGGAATCTCACCCCGTACGACGTGCTCATCATCGCGTCGATGATCGAGCGCGAGACCGTCGCGCCCGAGGAGCGCCGGCTCGTCTCGGCGGTCATCTACAACCGGCTCGAGAAGGACATGCCGCTCGCGATCGACGCGACGCTTCGCTACGGCCTCGGCATCCCGGGCACACGGCCGATCACCAAGCGACAGCTGCGGAGCAACTCGCCGTACAACACCCGACGGTTCAAGGGCCTGCCGCCGACACCGATCGGAAACCCGGGCGTCCCGTCGATCAAGGCAGCCGCTCGGCCGGCGCCTCGCAACTACCTCTACTACCTCCGGAAGCCGGGAAGCGTCCGCCACTTCTTCACCGCCAGCGAGCAGGAGTTCTGCGAGAAGGTCCGCGAGTACGGCTACGGCCGCTGTTAGTGCCGGGACACTAGATCCGAGCCGTGAGCTCGTCGACGAGCTCGCCCAGCACTGACGTCTCCGCACCGATCTCGGCGAGATGCGCCCGGGCCGATCGCTCGGTTTCCGCGGCCAGCGCCCTCGTCTCCTCTGCCCCACGCTCCTGCACGAGGCCGTCATCGTCCAGGAGGTCGTCGACCACCTGGTAGAGGAAGCCGTAGTCGGCGCTGAAGGCGCGCCACGGCTCCTGCTCCTCGCGCGGTATGCCCGCGACCCACAGGCCGCACCCGACGGAGGCTTCGAACAGCCGGCCCGTCTTCAGCCGGTTGAGCTCGGCCCGGTCGCGACGATGCCCGTCCACGTCCAGGTACTGCCCGGCAATCATCCCGGAGGTTGCGCGAACGAGCTCTCGCGCCACGTCTGCGGTCGGACAGCGGAGGGCCAGGCCAAAGGCCTCGGTGAGCAGCGCGTCGCCCGCGAGGATCGCCTCGGCCTCGCCGAAACGGACATGCGCGGATGGGCGCCCTCGTCGTTGTTCGTCGTCGTCGAGCGCCGGCAGATCGTCGTGGACGAGTGAGAACGAGTGGACGAGCTCGAGCGCCGCAGCCGCGTCCAGCGCGTCGTCGGGATCCCCTCCCGCCGCCTCTGTCGTCGCCAGGCAGAGCACGGGCCGAATCCGCTTGCCACCGCCGGCGAGGGCGTAGCGCACCGCCTCCTCGAGCCCTCCGAGCTCCGAGGGCAGCTCCAGTGCGTCGAGGTAATCCTCGAACGCTTCGCGGTGCTCGTCAGCCGCCCGCATCGACCTCGCGCTTCGCCTTGGAGAGCTCGGCCTCGACCTCCTTGGCGATCTCGGCGAGCTCGCTCAGGATCTCGATCGCCGCTTCGGGGTCGGATGTCGCCTCGAGCCGGCTGCGACTCTCCTCGAGCCGCTCCATCAGCTCCTCCGCCCGCCTGAGGGATTCCTCCGCGCTCACGGCTTCGCCGTCTCCCGGGCGATCCGTCCCAGGATGCCGTTGACCAGCTTGCCGGCGTCGTCGGAGGCGTAGCGCTTGGAGAGGCGCACGGCCTCGTCGATCGCAACCTCCCTCGGGACATCGCCCTTCTCGAGCTCGTAGATGCCGATGCGGAGCACGTTCCGCTCGAGTGCCCCAAGCCTGTCTGCGGGCCAGTCGACAGTTGCTTCGTCGATGCGCCGGTCGAGCTCGTCCGCGCGCTCCGCCACTGCCTCAGCGGTCTCTCGCGCGAAGTCGTCGACCTCACCCTCGTAGGTCGACCCCAGCGGCTTGCCGGTCACGTCCCACTGGAAGAGCATGAAGAGCGCCGCGCGGCGGGCCTCTCGTCTGCTGGTCACGCGCCGACCTTTCGCAGTCCGACGCATCGACCGGTCATTTCAGACGGCCGCACGAGCACAGCCCGCGCGGCCTGACTGAGACATCGCAAGCGACGTCTCACGCTTGTGCCTCCGCGAGCGCGGGCAACGCAACGTCCTCGAGGTAGCTCGTGGAGTAATTCCCCCGGGCGAAGCCCTCCGAGCGGATCACCTGCGCGGCGGCTCCGATCGTCGTCGGGAGCCCGGTCACCTCGAACTCGTTGAGCGCCCGCAGGCAGCGCGCGAGCGCCCGTTCCCGGTCGGGTGCCCAGACGACCACCTTGGCGAGCAGCGAGTCGTAGTGCGGCGGGACAACCGATCCCTCCTCGATGTGGGTGTCGACGCGCACACCGGGGCCGGATGGAGCACGGAAGCGCTCAATCCGTCCCGGCATGGGGAGGAAGTCACGCGCGGGATCCTCGGCGTTCACCCGCACCTCGATCGCATGGCCGTTGCGCGGCGCCCGTCCGGTCTGCTCGAGCGGGTCGCCGGCCGCGACACGCAGCTGCTCGTGAACCAGGTCGATCCCGGTGACGAGCTCGCTCACGGGATGCTCGACCTGGAGCCTCGCGTTCAGCTCGATGAAGTAGAACGCGCCGTCCGGGCCGAGGATGAACTCGAACGTGCCGGCGTTCCGATAGTCGACCGCACGCGCCGCCCGCTCGGCGGCATCCTCCATGGCGGCCCGCGTGACCTCGTCGAGCGCCGTGGAGGGCGATTCCTCGATCAGCTTCTGGTGTCGGCGCTGGATCGAGCACTCGCGCTCGCCGAGGGTCAGCACGCCGCCCTGGCCGTCGGCGAGCACCTGGATCTCGACGTGTCGCGCGGGCGTGATCGCCTTCTCGACGTACAGGCCGGGATCGCCGAAAGCCGCCTGCGCCTCCGCGGCCGCGGTCTGGAAGGAGCCCTCGAGCTCGTCAGGCTCGCGCACGAGGCG